>CBDUGR010000183.1:0-5325 GCA_965366515.1 uncultured Gammaproteobacteria bacterium
TAGTGCTGACCAGTTCCGATACATCCGCGCCCAGCGAATTGGCGACCTGGCGTAACAGGCTGATTGAAATATTGCCTTTTCCCTGTTCGAGATCCGCCAGATAGCGTTCGGAGACCAAGGAATCGTGCGCCAGTATTTTTCTTGTCATGCCTCTGCGCGCGCGGTAGCTTCTTACCTTATCCCCGACGCGTTGAAGAAACTGCCGATTTGTATCCATTGCTCAGAATGCCGGTTTATTGTTTTATAATGGTTGTATACATGACTGCTAGCTGCGCCTGGTAAACTCAATTGCTCCTTCTGGCAACAGATATAAAACCAGTGCTTTGCCATGTGTTACGGTGGGGCTATGCGAGCTGTCAGGACCATAAACCAGCCAGCCGGCGCCTCTATTGTCGAATTGTGCGCCAGCATCCTGGGGCATGATCATATCGATTTCACCCATGGGGTGTCGGTGATGGGGGCCTTTAATATTGGACATCTCCACCAGATCGATGCTACAACCCTGTAATTCGGGTGTGGGCTTAATAACACGCCCGTATTTAATGCCTCCACCTTCAAACTGACACATTTCGCCTGCACGGATACCCTCGTGGCAAGCAGCTTCTATGGCTTTAAACAGTTCACTGTTTGCTGGGAAAGTGCTGTTTAGTTCATTTTCCAAGCTGTTGTCGAGTGGCTTATCTTTAATGAGCGCTGTGACTTTTTGTACGAGTGTTTGAAATTCAGATATAGAGAAATCATTCACGTTGGCGAAACCTCTTTCCTGTTGCTGTAAATGGGGTGTGTTATTGTACTCAGCGCCAACCTCGGATTGTCTGGGTATTTCATATGCAGCCGTCTGGCAGTTGGACGATGGAGCATCGTTCTTATTTTCGATGTAATATAATGCATTTTTAAATGGACTACAATCTGCCTTCAATTTAAAACCGGATAGCGAATCGGCAGGTCTCCTAACCTGAAGGTTAAGTGTAGTTAATACGGATTAAAAGCGGGCTAGAGAAATTTGTGGAATCCTTTGTTAGGCTCGTTGACGGTTACATACGTTTCAAGGTGTTTACTCCTAGCAATACAGGTTTGGATTAGCTGTTCGACAGGCGTAGACTGGAGTGGATTAAGGTCGATACTCTAATATCACACCGTTAGTACTCCGCAGGGTTGATTGCAGGGTCGATTTTAGCCGGGTGATTTCTGGCTGAATTGGACATTGATTAATGTTAGGTGGAGCGAGCAAGCGATCAAGCATCTCCCAAGAATAAAAAAAGTGGTAAAGTTACCACAAACAGAATGCGTGACACTTGACATAGATCAATAATGTAATATAATGCGCTCATGGTTTTATAAGTGCAGTATTATGCAGTTTCGTAGAATGACCTACTCATTGATACAAACGGCGGAATAAATTGAGTGTCGCCACAGACTAAGGGGATTTACAGTATGATCAATTTTCAAACCAGTCCTGAGCAGTATAAGCATTGGAAGCTGACTTTTGACGGCCCAGTTGCCCACCTGACTATGGATGTCGATGCTTCACAGACCCTGTTTGACGGCTATGAGTTGAAGTTGAACTCTTATGACCTGGGGGTAGATATTGAGCTGTATGATGCCATTCAACGATTGCGATTTGAGCATCCGGAAGTGCGCTCAGTGGTGATGGACTCTGCTAAGGAAAAAGTATTTTGCGCCGGTGCGAATATTCGGATGCTCGGTGGTGCTGCGCATGCACATAAGGTTAATTTCTGTAAATTTACCAATGAAACACGCAATTCGATTGAAGATGCCAGTGAGAACTCTCAGCAGCGCTATATCTGTGCCGTAAGTGGTACCGCGGCGGGTGGTGGTTATGAGCTGGCGCTGGCCACTGACTACATTATGATGTCCGATGATGGCTATTCAGCCGTTTCGTTGCCAGAAGTTCCCTTGCTGGCTGTTTTGCCGGGTACCGGAGGACTGACACGGTTAGTAGACAAGCGCAAAGTTCGCCGTGATTTGGCTGACGTGTTCTGCACAGTAGAAGAGGGTGTTAGAGGTAAGCGTGCTGTGGAGTGGCGTTTGGTCGACGAGGTACTGCCGGGCTCTAAGTTTAAGCAGGCGGTACAGGATAGAGCGCTTGAGATAGCTGCAAAATCGGACCGACCCGAGAATGCCAAGGGCGTAGAATTAACGCCCATACAAGTTGAGATCACCGATGATGCGGTAAACTATAAGCATGTGAGCGTGGCATTTGATCGTGCCAATCGTCTGGCAACATTAACATTACGTGGTCCTGATGCACCCGTTCCGGGGTCATTGGATGAAGCCGCAGCGCAAGGTACGGAGTTTTGGTCGTTGGCGCTTTGCCGCGAGTTGGATGCAGCGATACTGCATCTGCGATTAAATGAATTGGAAATCGGTACCCTGGTATTCAAAACGGAAGGGGATTCTGATCTGGTAGCCAGCTATGATGCGTTTCTAGCGCAACATCAGGATAACTGGTTAATGCGGGAAATTTCACTCTACTGGCGCCGTACACTAAAACGTATTGATGTGACTTCACGTACATTGCTGGCCTTTGTCGAGCCAGGAAGCTGTTTTGTGGGCGTTCTGGCTGAGCTGTTGTTTGCGGTAGACCGAAGCTACATGCTTGAAGGCCAGTTTGAGAACGATGATCGTCCTGCTCCAGCTATACGCTTAACCCAGTCCAACTTTGCGCCCTATCCAATGTCAAACGGTATCACTAGACTGGAAACACGTTTTTTGGGTGAACCTGACTCAGTAGGCAGAGCAAAAGATAGCATTGATCAGGATCTCGATGCCGATGCGGCTTATGAATTGGGTTTGTTGACTTACAGCTTAGACTTTATCGACTGGGATGACGAAACCCGCATGATGATTGAAGAAAGGGCGAGTTTCTCGCCGGATTGCCTAACCGGAATGGAGGCGAATCTTCGCTTTGCCGGACCGGAAACCATGGAAACCAAGATTTTTGGACGATTAACAGCTTGGCAAAATTGGATCTTTCAGCGACCTAATGCCGTAGGGCAAAAAGGAGCGCTACAACTTTATGGTTCAGGCGGCCGTCCTGAATACGATTTGAAACGAGTTTAATTGAGGGGATTTGAAAAATGACTGAACAGACAAGTAATGATGCAATTGTTGAAGTTAACTACGATGAGCTTATTCCAAATAACGTTGATTTGGCGAGCGATGCGCGCCTGAAAAAAGCACTGGAGAGCTGGCAGCCCAAGTATTTGGACTGGTGGAACGAGGCTGGACCGGATCATACGCAAGACTATGAAGTGTATCTGCGTACAGCAGTGGGTGTTGATCCCAAAGGCTGGGCCAAGTTTGGTCACGTAAAGATGCCGGAGTATCGTTGGGGTATTCTGTTGGCGCCTAAGGAAGAGGGCCGCACCATTCCTTTTGGCAAGCACAAAGGTGAACCTGCATGGCAGGAAGTACCAGGTGAATACCGTGCCTTGCTGCGTCGTCTGATTGTGGTGCAAGGTGACACAGAGCCCGCATCGGTTGAACAGCAGCGGTACCTGAGTAAAACGGCTCCGTCGCTTTATGATATGCGTAACCTGTTCCAGGTTAATGTCGAGGAAGGCCGTCATTTGTGGGCCATGGTTTACCTGCTGGTGAAATATTTTGGCCGTGATGGTCGTGAAGAGGCTGAAGGGCTGCTGGAAAGGCGTTCTGCCGATGAGGATAAGCCAAGAATCCTGGGCGCTTTTAACGAAGAAACGCCCGATTGGCTGTCCTTTTTCATGTTTACCTATTTTACCGATCGCGATGGTAAGATGCAGCTGGAATCTCTGGCGCAATCTGGTTTCGATCCACTGTCGCGCAGCTGCCGGTTTATGCTGACCGAAGAAGCGCATCATATGTTTGTCGGAGAGACTGGTGTTGGTCGAGTCATTCAACGTACCTGCGATGCAATGAATGAAGCGAATATAACCGACCCTTATGAGATAGAAGCAGTGCGTGCACTGGGTGTTATTGATCTGCCGACGTTGCAGAAGAAGGTTAATTTCCATACCTCTGTAACACGGGATCTGTTTGGTGCCGAAGTCTCTACTAACGCCGCAAACTCTTTTAATGCGGGTATAAAGGGGCGTTTTCAGGAAACCAAAATTGATGATGACCACCAGTTGCTGAATGATACCTATACGGTAACACGTGTAGCTGATGGAAAGTTTGTTGAAGAGGATGTGCCCGCCTTAAGCGCAATTAATGCGCGTCTGCTGGATGACTATATTAAGGATTGTCAGGGTGGTATTAATCGCTGGAATAAAACCATCAAGAAAGCGGGTATCGATTTTGAAATTACCCAGCCGCACAAAGCATTTAACCGAAAAATTGGTGAGTTTGAATCGGTATATGTCACCATTGACGGTGAAATTGTCAGTGAAGATGAATGGAATTCCAAGAAAGAAGAGTGGCTCTGTTCTGACGCCGATGGAGACTATATTCAGTCTTTGATGAAACCCTGTACGGAAGTTGGACAGTATGCCGGCTGGATTGCTGAGCCCAGAATCGGGATTAACAACCAGACAGGTGAATTTGAGTATGTCAAAATCAACTAAATCTGACGGTTCTGGCTATTGGTTAGCTTAGCCAATTTGGTAAACTCTCTGGAGTAGTGCGATTTGAATGAGCCTGCTCCGGAGATTTACCCGGCCGGAAAAGCAGAGTTTGGGAAGATTTAATAAAACGAAAAGTGAAGAATTGTTATGAGCGCAATACGTCAGCATCTTATCGATCCGGAAATATGCATTCGCTGTAATACCTGTGAGGAAACCTGCCCAATCAATGCCATTACCCACGATAGTGAAAACTACGTGGTTGATGTGGACATCTGTAAGGCTTGTCTCGACTGTATTACCCCCTGCCCAACTGGAGCGATCGATAATTGGCGTGTTGTGCATACGCCCTATACGCTGGAGGAACAGTTCTCCTGGGAAGAGCTTCCCGAGGAGCTCGATATTGATGAGGATGAGGTAGAGGATTCTGTACAGGAAGCCAGTGAAGATGAGGCTAATGCAATTCTGGAGGTCGCTCATACCGGTGAAAGTGGCAAAGTTATGCCTCCCTTTTCCGCAGCGCATCCCTATATCAATATCTACAATCGAGAGCGTCCACTTATTGCACGCGTGGCAGGCAACTACCGTATAACGGATGATGACGTAGAATCTGACATTCATCATATTGTGCTGGATTTTGATTCCAAGACATTTCCGGTTTTGGAGGGGCAGAGTATCGGCATAATCCCACCGGGCGTTGATGAAAAGGGTAAACCGCACCTCATGCGACTTTACTCAATTGCAAGCCCAAGAGATGGCGAGC
>CBDUGR010000184.1:0-5320 GCA_965366515.1 uncultured Gammaproteobacteria bacterium
ATTCGATGGAATCACACCCTGGACGAGATTCTCGGCGACGAGATGGGCGTCACCGGCATGCGCGTTAAAAGTACTGAAACCGGAGAGACCGAAGAGATCGAGTTGCAGGGCGTGTTTATTGCCATAGGTCACAAGCCCAACACTGAAATCTTCAAAGGGCAACTGGAAATGAATAACGGCTACATTAAGATCAAGGCTGGACTTAATGGCAACGCCACCGCTACCAGCATTCCTGGCGTTTTCGCTGCCGGTGATGTTGCTGACCAGGTGTATCGTCAGGCCGTTACCTCTGCCGGATTTGGTTGTATGGCGGCACTGGATGCAGAAAAGTATCTGGAGGAGTAATTTCTCGCTCTTGATTGTCCCGCTCACGCAACAATATCAGCGATGCGAAAAGATTTTCATGACCTGGCTATACAGCCAATTATGACTCCCGCTTATGCAAAAAAAGACGGGCTGCCCTGTGCAGCCCGGTTTGACGCTTATGCCTGGCATTAAGATACTCAACGAAAACAGCTACGATTTTCCTCCTGTAAACCAGGCGATGGATGAACCCAATGGGTTGATCGCTGTGGGAGGCGACCTTAGCCCGGAGCGGCTCAAATATGCGTACCAAGCGGGTATTTTCCCCTGGTTTGAAGAGGGTCAGCCTATTCTTTGGTGGAGCCCCGACCCACGCTGCGTGCTCTATCCCGATGAACTGCATGTATCCAAAAGCCTGGGCAAAACGCTAAGAAAACAGCCCTATAAAATCACCTTTGACAAGTGCTTTGACCAATTAGTCAGTTATTGCTCAAGAAGCAGGAAAAACAGCCAGGGCACCTGGATTACGCAGGATATCAAGCTTGCCTACTCGCATCTGCATCAACTCGGTATCGCACACTCCGTTGAAGCATGGTCTGGCGAAGAGCTGGTTGGCGGATTGTACGGTATTGCAATGGGCAGTGTATTTTTCGGAGAATCCATGTTTAGCAAAAAAACTGATGCCTCCAAAGTTGCCCTTTATCATTTAATTCAAAAACTAAAGGCGCTATCCTTTACCCTGATTGATTGCCAGGTGTATAACCCACACCTCGAATCACTGGGCGCAAAAAGTATTCCAAGACCTGTCTTTGTCGAACACTTGAACCTACAGATTAAAGACAGGTCAAAATCTAACTGGAAATAGAACTGGCCTTTAGCATGTCAATTCTGGAGGAAATAAAGCTCTATCAAACGATGCCACACCAGTGCAGCTATCGGGCGGATCAACTCGCCAGCACACTGTTCGTGGATCCGGAATTTAAAATCACGCCAGAGATATTGAGCTATTTATCAAACTGTGGCTTTAGGCGCAGCGGCGACTATGTTTACCAGCCCAATTGTGATCATTGCTCTTCCTGTATTTCAACACGCATACCGGTGAATCTGTTTAAACCCAATCGAGCACAAAAACGTATTTGGCGACGCAATCAGGATCTTTCTTGCACACTGAGCGAGCCTCGCATGACCGAGGAATTCTATTCCCTCTATGCGCGTTACATAAAAGAAAGACACTCCGATGGCGATATGTACCCCGCCACCGAGGAACAGTATCTCAGCTTTATCGTAGAAAGCGATGTACAGAGCCGTTTCCTCGAAATCAGGCTCAAAGAGCAACTGATGGCCGTGGCGGTCACTGATATATTGAGCAACGGATGCTCCGCAATCTATACATTTTTTGATCCCCGGGAGAGTAAACGCAGTCTGGGTGTCTTTGCGATTCTACAACAGATCGAGTTTGCCAAGGAACAACAGCTCGAGCACCTCTATCTGGGCTATTGGGTCAAACAGTGCGCTAAAATGAACTACAAAATTCAGTACCGTCCAATCGAACTGCTGGTGAATGACTACTGGACACAGCTGGGTTAATACTGAACCGGCTGGAGAGAAAACAAATGTGTTGATAAAGGAAGCGCATTTAGGCAGAATGCTCGCCTCTAAATAAAAACACGGGAGCTATCTACCTCTATGGCTAAAGAAGGCCAAATTGAAATGGAAGGTGAAATCATTGACACCTTACCTAATACCATGTTTCGCGTTAAGCTTGAAAACGGACATATAGTCACTGCTCATATTTCTGGGAAAATGCGCAAAAACTACATTCGCATCCTGACCGGGGACAAGGTCACTGTAGAGTTAACGCCCTATGACCTGACCAAGGGAAGAATTATTTACCGGGCTCGTTAAGCTATTGCTATCCCTCTACTGTTAAGACGCGCACTCTCACATATCCCAAAGATCCCTCAAATCAGCACTCGGCAAGCTCTTGCGGCGAATGCAACTCGAAGGTCAGCTCGCCATTTTCGACTGAGATAAGTGCTGATCCTCCACCGACCAGATCACCAAACAGAATCGCCTCTGCCAGAGGCTTTTTAATTTTGTCGTGTATGAGTCGTGCCATTGGGCGCGCACCCATTTTCTCGTCATAGCCATTTTCTGCCAACCAGCGGCGCGCATCGGCATCCACATCGATATGCACTTTCTTGTCATCCAGCTGAGCCTGCAATTCGGTAAGGAACTTATCCACCACATTCTCAATCACACGGGGGTCGAGAGCGTTAAACTGTATAATGCCATCCAGACGATTACGGAACTCCGGTGTAAAGGCCTTACGCACCTCCTCCAGACCATCCGTACTGTGATCCTGATGAGTAAATCCGATAGAGCGACGACTCATCAATTCCGCACCGGCGTTAGTCGTCATAATAATCACCACATTACGAAAATCCGCCTTGCGGCCATTGTTGTCTGTTAAGGTCCCATGATCCATCACTTGCAATAACAGATTAAACACCTCCGGATGCGCCTTTTCAATTTCATCCAGCAACAACACAGAATGAGGATGTTTGGTAATAGCCTCAGTCAGCAATCCTCCCTGATCAAAACCAACATAACCAGGAGGCGCACCAATCAGACGGGATACGGTATGTCGCTCCATATATTCCGACATATCAAAACGCACTAACTCAACGCCCATAACATTTGCCAATTGCCGGGTTAGCTCCGTTTTCCCAACACCAGTTGGACCGGCAAACAGGAAGGAACCTATTGGCTTCTCCACCTCCTTCAAGCCCGCCCGTGACAGTTTAATCGCAGTGCTTATGGCATCGATTGCATCATCCTGACCAAACACCACCATTTTTAAATCACGATCAATATTTTTCAGCAGCTTCTTATCCGATGCGGACACACTTTGCTGTGGAACCCGCGCAATACTAGCTACTACCTTCTCGATTTCAGGTACCCCGATGACCTTCTTACGCTTACCTACCGGCCTTAGCTGCTGATAAGCACCTGCTTCGTCAATCACATCAATCGCCTTATCCGGCATATGGCGATCCGTAATATACCTGTCGGCCAGTTGAGCGGCAGAGCGTAATGATTTATCGGTAAAACGTATCGCATGATGCTCTTCAAAACGCGATTTGAGGCCCTTTAATATCTTGTAAGTATCTTCTACGCTGGGCTCAGACACATCCACTTTCTGGAAGCGTCTGGACAACGCCCTGTCCTTCTCAAAAATACCCCGATATTCCTGATAAGTGGTCGAACCGACACAGCGGATACCCCGATTACTCAACACCGGCTTTAACAGGTTGGAGGCATCCATCACCCCACCGGAGGCCGCACCAGCTCCAATAATGGTATGAATCTCATCGATAAAGAGAATTGCATGCGGCTGCTTTTTAAGCTCGGCCAGCAAGGCTTTGAATCGCTTCTCAAAATCACCACGATATTTTGTTCCAGCCAGCAGAGCACCCATATCCAGGGAATAGACCACCCCTTCACGAATCACATCCGGTACTTCGCCATCAACGATCAGCTTGGCCAGCCCTTCAGCGATAGCCGTTTTACCAACACCTGATTCGCCAACAAGCAGCGGATTATTCTTACGCCTTCTGGACAGAATCTGGATAACACGACTGACCTCAAAATCACGGCCTATCAAAGGATCAATAAGTCCCTTTTTCGCCTGTTCATTCAGGTTTGTAGCAAAATTCTCCAGAGGACTTTGCCCCGGCACGTCTGCAACTGCGTCGGCCTCAGGCTGCTCATTACCCAGCTCCTCATGCTCATTGCTTTCACCCACTTTAGAAATGCCGTGGGCAATAAAATTCACCACGTCGATACGGCTGACATTCTGCTGTTTAAGCAGATAAACCGCCTGACTTTCCTGTTCACTGAAAATAGCCACCAACACATTGGCACCCGTAACCTCCTTTTTCCCGGAGGACTGGACATGAAAGACCGCGCGCTGCAGCACTCTCTGAAAGCCCAGTGTCGGTTGTGTTTCGACGACAGCGTTTGCCTCCGGAATTACCGGGGTTGTCGTATTAACGAACTCATCGAGATCCTTTCGCAGAATCGCCAGATCGACACCGCAACCACGTAACACATCGAGCGCAGAAGAGTTGTCCAAAAGCGCAAGTAACAGATGCTCTACCGTCATGTATTCATGGCGCTTATTTCGTGCATCCTTGAACGCCATATTCAGAGTTATTTCAAGGTCTTTACTTAACATATGAGCACCTCAGTCAGTCCGCTTTATCAATACCACAAAGTAAGGGGTGTTCACTATCACTGGCAAATTGATTCACCTGTACTACTTTGGTTTCAGCTACATCACGTGTGTATACACCGCATACAGCCTTACCTTGAGTATGAACGGTTAACATCACCTGCGTTGCCTTTTCCCGATCAAGATTGAAAAACAGCTCCAAAATCTCAACCACAAATTCCATCGGTGTATAATCATCGTTATACATGATCACCTTATACATGGGAGGCTTCTTAAGCTTCGGCTTGACCCTTTCCAGAGCCAGGTTCCCATCATCATTTTGATCGTCCTGATTTAAGGTTAGTTCAATCTGTTGCGTTTTACTCATAATTTCAAGAAAAATCGAATGCCAATTAAATAGATGTTTAGTAAATCCCAATCACATGTATATCAATATTGCGACAACAGACGCCCGCCTGTAAAGGCTCTTTTAACGCTTCTCAGATATATAGGACAATAAAACAGGCGTGAAGGTTTTGCAGAATAGAAAATTTGTTGACCGGGCTCGGCGAAAACCGAACCCGGTAACCGGACAAAACAGGAAGCTTTAATCCATATGCTTGATAATTTCTTCACCAAACTGAGATGAAGAAACCAAAGTAGCGCCTTCCATCAGCCGCTCAAAATCATAGGTGACTGTTTTAGCTGCAATAGCCGCTTCAGTACCCTTGATTATCAAATCAGCCGCTTCATTCCAACCCATACAGCGCAACATCATTTCTGCCGAAAGAATCAAGGAGC
>CBDUGR010000185.1:0-5314 GCA_965366515.1 uncultured Gammaproteobacteria bacterium
CAAAGCCCTCCAGATCTACACTGAAATAACCACGTGCAACCAATTGCCTGAATACAGAGCGCCACTGGTTTATCTCCAGTTCGCTGCCAACGCCATAGGTGGGTAATTGGTTGTGTTGGAATTGTCGGATTTTTTCGGTTTCTGTACCACGCAAAAGATCGATAAGGTGGCTGACACCAAATCGCTGACCGGTTCGGTAGGCGGCACTCAGCGCCATCCTTGCAGCCTTGGTGCCGTCCCAGGTATTAACTGGTTCCAGGCAGGTGTCGCAATTACCACAGGGTTGTTCCAGTGTTTCTCCAAAATAATTCAACAGGGTCTGGCGTCGACAGCTAGTAATCTCGCACAGACCCAGCATTGCATTAAGTCGGTGTTGCTCGGCTCTTTTGTGTTGTTCGCTTCCATTGGACGAGGCCATCATCTGGCGTAACTTGATAATATCCTGCAGGCCATACACCATCCACGCGTCGCTCGGTTCTCCGTCACGTCCCGCGCGCCCGGTTTCCTGATAATAGGATTCTACAGTTTTGGGCATATCCAAATGGGCCACAAATCGGACGTCGGGCTTATCTATGCCCATGCCGAAAGCAATGGTTGCCACGATGATGATGCTATCTTCACGCAAAAATCGCGATTGATGATCGGCCCTGATCTCGCTGTTCAGGCCCGCATGATAGGCTAGAGCCTTGTATCCTTGTTGTTGCAGCCAGAAAGCGATTTCCTCAGTTTTTTTCCTGGATAGACAGTAAATAATGCCCGCGTCACTAGGGTGTTCATCCTTTAGAAAGCGCAGTAATTGTTGTTTCGCGTTGATCTTTAAAGTAATTCGGTAGCGGATATTAGGACGGTCGAAACCGGCTATAAATTGTTTTGCATGACCCAAATCTAGACGTTCGATGATCTCCTTTCTGGTGCGAGCGTCTGCGGTGGCTGTGAGTGCGATCCTTGGTATCTTTGGAAAACGCTGGTGAAGAATGCTTAGCTGCAAATAATCTGCACGGAAATCGTGCCCCCACTGGGATACACAGTGAGCTTCGTCGATCGCAAATAGTGCAATATTTGAGCGCTCAAGTAGGGAGAGTGTGCGCTCCTGACAGAGTCTTTCAGGAGCAATATAAAGCAAATCCAGATCGTTAGAGATAAGTGATTGCTCGACTTCAGCGGCGCTGTCCGAGTCCAGCGTTGAATTGAGGTAGCTGGCCTTAATTCCCACCTGACGCAGTGCATTAACCTGGTCTAACATCAGAGCAATTAAGGGGGAGATAACGATACCACAGCCTGTACGGGCAATGGCGGGAATTTGATAGCAAAGCGATTTTCCCCCGCCCGTTGGCATGAGTACTAATGCATCACCGCCCTCAACTACAGTTTCAATAATTTTCTGTTGAGGTTCGCGAAAAACTGCGTAGCCGAATACTGATTGTAGGATTTCAAGGGGAGTGCTCATGCGTTCGCATTATAGCGGGTTATCACTGCGATGGGCTTTGTTTTTGGAAGGTTTCTATGAAGCTATCCACCGGCTTAAAATGTAAGCGTAATATCCGCTTGTAAGGTGAGACTATCCGCCTGCCAGTTTTGCGTCGTAGCCCAGCTTTTGTAATTTGACGAGTAGTATTTCTCTGTAGTCTCCTTGAATCTCAATAATACCCTCTTTGACTGTTCCGCCGGCACCACACTGTTTTTTTAACTGTTTTGCCAGCATGACGAGATCTTTGTTTGAAAGCTGTAAGCCAGTGATTAAAGTGACTCCCTTTCCTTTGCGGCCCTTGGTTTGTCTTTGAATGCGCACGATGCCGTCACCCTGCTGGTTTTCAAGCACTGAGTCCTGTTTTGTGCAGGCTCCTGGGTGTTTGGTTGCGCCACACTTCGAGCAAAAACGACCGCTGTCGGTTGAGTAGACGAGTCTGGAAGGGGCGTCGTCAGATTGTTGGCTTTTGTGGTAATTTTTCATTTTCTTTTCAAGATTAGCCGCAGGTTTTGGATCCTTATATTAATTTGAATTCTTCACTATAGCTAGCCGTGTTTTTTCGCTAGTATTAGCGGCTGTTTTAATCAGGAGTCCCTGAATGTCCTATTTTTTAATCAAGAACATACATATGACGGCCGTGAGCCTCTCCATTGCGGGTTTCCTAATACGTGGCCTTTGGATGTTGATGAATTCCCCCATGCTGGAGCGACGCTGGGTGAGAATTGCACCTCATTTCATTGATACGGTTTTGCTACTAAGTGCACTCACACTGGCAATAAAAATTCAGCAATACCCGTTTGTGCATGGGTGGTTGACAGCTAAATTTGTTGCTTTGCTGGCCTATATATTATTTGGAATGGTGGCGTTGACCTACGGAAAAACGAAAACACAGCGTGCGATAGCCTTTATCGGTTCAGTACTGGCATTTACCTATATCGTTCTGGTGGCCATTACCAAAAACACGTTACCGTTTGCCGCATTATGACTGAACAGGAGGTTCCAGAATTTGAGTTCTCGGGTAGTCACGAAGATATTGGTGAGCAACACGGGCATTGTTTAGCCTCAAAAATCGAGGATACGCTTGAGTTTTACGCCCGATTATTTGGTCTGAGGCAGCAGGAGCTATTTCGCATTGCCCGAATATATCGGCAGACGATAGCGGATTTCGGCCCTGAGTACCAGTTGGAGATTGAGGC
Organism: uncultured Gammaproteobacteria bacterium; assembly: GCA_965366515.1. Lineage (GTDB taxonomy): Bacteria > Pseudomonadota > Gammaproteobacteria > Pseudomonadales > IMCC2047 > JAJFKB01. The sequence continues at coordinate 2,665 of CBDUGR010000185.1, forward strand.
ACTTGCAAGTGCTGCGAAAGTAGACGCTCTATGGATCTATGCGTTAAACGCGCGAAGTGAAATACTGAATAGTCAGGTTTCGGAATGCACTGCAGCGTATTTCCCGCAAGCAGGTATTCTTGGGCAAAACTGGGACTGGTCTCCGGTAATGGATCAATTAATTTGTTTGATGACCATAAAAGTGGTCGATAAACCTTTGATAAAGATGGTCACGGAGCCTGGGATTATCGGCAAAATAGGGATGAACTCGGAGGGGCTGGGCGTGTGTTTGAATATATTGGCGGCCGAAAAGTCAGTAGTTGGCGTGCCTGTGCATATATTATTGCGAGGGCTGTTGGAGAGTTCAGATATAAGCTCAGCACTTGCTTTGGTCAAGCGATGTAGTCAGGGGAAAGCAAGCAATGTGTTGCTGGCAGATACTCTGGGGTGTTCCTACAATCTGGAATTTTCCGGTGATGGACTGTGTCGACTCAAGGGCGACGGTGTTCAGTGCCATACTAACCATTACCTTGGTCAGGAAAATAACTATCGAGATGTTAATTTTGAGGGCTCTCTGGATCGTTTGAATAGAGCGAATGAGTTAGCTGCCCGGGGTTGTGAGGAAGGTGTAAAGGGTATGCAGCAGCTATTGGAAGACCGTACGCTTGGAGATTTTTCAATTCACTCGGATTACCATGCAAATAGGGTGCTCGGTGAATATGGCACGGTGCTGACACTAATTATGGATCTAAAACAACGGATCTTGTTTCTCAAAAAAGGGAGCAGCCAACATTTAAATTATCAGAAAACTGGTTTTTAGGATAAAAAATTTATTTTTTTAAACTTTTTATGAACTATGTGATGCGAGGTGAGTCTATCAATTATGCATTAAGTTGCAATGAGTTATACCCTCCCTTGTGAAACCTTAAGCCCGGAAAATTCCGGGCTTTTTTTTGTCCTGATTAGGTCAATTTTTTGTGGCATTTTTGCATCCATATAAAAAGGGTTTTTCGCTATACTGTTGATCGCCTGTAGAATTACAAATAGCAGGCTGACTTAGGTTGGCAAATAAAACTGGGAGACTAAGTTGACATTATCTTTAGAGACCATTGAATTAGAGCATAACCCTTCAGGCAACGAACCAGATGCAGCTGTTATCTGGCTGCATGGATTAGGTGCCGATGGGCACGACTTCGAGGCAATTGTTCCGGAACTTATGCTTCCTCAGGATATGGCAGTCCGGTTTGTTTTTCCGCATGCCCCGGTGCGTCCGGTTACTATTAACTTGGGTTGTGAGATGCGTTCGTGGTATGACATTTTGTCATTGTCAGAAGTTCGTGAAGTTAATGAAGATCAGCTTGCGCAGTCCTGTGACCAATTGTCGGAACTGGTTAACAAAGAGATAAATCGGGGAATTGATTCTCGAAGAATTATCGTAGCAGGATTTTCTCAGGGCGGTGCAGTCGCACTTTCTACAGTGATGCGGTTTGGCAAACCATTAGCCGGTGTAATGGCGTTATCCACCTATATCCCCGTTGAAAAATGGTTGGATGAAGGCGGAGTGCAAACCAATGAAAAAATTCCCGTGTTTATGGGGCATGGTGTGGATGACCCGGTAGTGCCAATAACCCTGGGTTTAAACGCGAGGCAGCTACTTGAGCATCGAGGATATCCAGTGGAGTGGCATGACTATTCCATGCCGCATTCGGTTTGTATGGATGAAGTAAGGGATATTGCTGCATGGCTGGTCAAGCTTCTTGGTTGACTGCGTATGTACTATACTTGTATGAGACTCGCGGTTAGCAATTTCTGGATAGTAAATTTACGATGAAGCAATGTCTTGTTTTATTTTTATTAATGATAGTGTCGGGTATGAGCGTGGCGTTGGAGGAAGTGGATCCAACTCAACTGGAATTTGCGGAGGGCATTGCTTATCGTAAAGATCATCAGGGCAAAATTCCTTTTAGTGGTGTGGCGTTGAGCTACTACCCAAATGGGCAAAAGCGAAAGAGAATATTCTATCGAGATGGCAAGCGCCACGGAACAGATATGGCTTGGTATCAGGACGGAAATCAAAAGCATGTGGTTCGCTATAAAGAGGGACAGTTGCAGAGTAATGGGTCGAGTTGGCACACGAATAAGCGGGAAAAAGCATCTCAAGAGTTTATGCCCTGTCATGCGGAGAATGCTCTTGAGGCAATCTGTGGTAAAGAAGAGCCGGGACCCTCGGCTCGATTTGAACTTTGCCCAAATGATAACTGCTAGGAGCTTATCGAGAGAAGTTAAATTGAGTTGTTTAACGCATTTAATTGCGTTGTAGCTTGAACCTATCCAATGGCTAATCAATACGCTAAAATTAGCGTCCGTATGATCCATGTCAATAAGTTGGTCCGATAAAACAAAGATGATGGCTGCATGAGAGATTTGGTCGGTTATTCAAGTAGTTGGGCCCTTGTTCTTGTATTCATAGGTATTCTAATTATTCCAAATACAGGTCTGGTTGCGCGCGAGCAGCTTGTCGATGAAGTGCGACAACAAGAATTACAATATCTATTGAAGCATGATTGTGGATCCTGTCATGGCATGCGGCTCAAAGGTGGTTTGGGGCCAGCTCTATTGCCGGAGGCGCTCGATGGAAAGCCCAGAGAATATTTAAAGCTGGTGATTAGTC
>CBDUGR010000186.1:0-5295 GCA_965366515.1 uncultured Gammaproteobacteria bacterium
TGCAAGCCAAAATGCACTCATCGTTACTGTAACTGGGGCCCAGATAAACATGCTCCATTTTCTCGACCGGCACGCCTCTTTTAACCGAAGCAAAAGATGCTGCGCCAACAGCCGTACCCGCATCACCTGATGCCGGTTGGACCCAAAGCTCCTTGACATAGGGCAATGCGATGATGCGTTGATTCAGTTTTACATTGAGCGCACCACCACCAGAAAACGCAAGCTTTCCAGTCTCCTTGAGAATATCGCCTAAATAATAGTCCAGCAGCTTTAACACCACCTCTTCGTAAAGTTTCTGAATACTTGCCGCATAATCAATATACGGCTCATCAGCCACGTCACCAATACGACGAGGCCCCAACCAGTCGATCAGCTTTTGACTAAAATAGAAACCGACACCCTTCTCCTTATAGCGTCGCACACCAACGGTATTAACCAGTTTATTGTCCACCCGAAAGTCTTTACCATCGAAGTCAATCAGTGCCGATAGATCGTGCTTATTGGGATCCCCATAGGGAGCCATACCCATAACCTTGTACTCACCATCAAGCATCTCGAAACCCAGATACTCGGTAATAGCACCATAAAGCCCACCCAAAGAATCCGGATCGTAAAATTCTTTTATTTTGTGGATTCTTCCATTTTCACCATAACCAAAAAAGGTGGTTGCATATTCTCCTTTGCCATCCACTCCGAGAATTGCAGTTTTCTCAGTAAATCCGCTTAGGTGGTAGCAACTGCTGGCATGCGCCAAATGATGTTCGACCGGCTCAAATTCGATCTCTTTCCAATTAATACCAAGCTGGTTACACAACTCCTTGATGCGTTTCAAGTAGCGACGGTACCGGCGATTTCCGTTAAACAGTACATCAAGTGACCTATCAGGCGCATACCAGTAGCGCTTGGCATAGTGCCAGCGTGCCGGGGAAAGCAGACTGATCGGAGCAAAGGGCACGGCCACCACATCGATATCTTCGGCTCTCACACCGGCGCTCTGCATACAAAACTTTGCAGCCTCATAGGGCATTTTATTTTTTGCGTGTTTGTCGCGGATAAATCGCTCCTCCTCCGCTGCTGAGAGGAGCTTCCCATCCTTATAGATGGCCGCAGAAGGGTCGTGCGTCAATGCGCCAGACAAGCCCAGTACAATCATAATTTAACCTTGGTAATATGGATGAGCCTTGGGGAAGACCTGAATCAACAACAAACGGCTTAGCCGGCCCCCAAAAATTAGGCTCCTAGTATAAACGATTCAGAGAAATGTGCCGATACGCCTCAGCCGGAAGATAGATATATTTTTACCCGTTTAAACTCATCGAACTCCCCATAGTCAGGCAGAGTTGTCGCTTCCCTTACTTCAATCTGTTGATATAAATCCGGCGCCACCGTCCGAGCTCGAGAGTCAGCCACAATTACCTGTTTTGCCGTTTCCAGAAATTTAGTTAACAACGAATAATTTTCCAGGTCATACAGCACGTCCGCTGCGCACAACAAATCCGGCTGCCAGGGGACCTCATCCAAAGAGGTACAAATGGTAAGCTCTACTTTATTTAAGGCCGCATTGGCTCTGCATGCTTTCCTGGCGTCGGGGTCAATGTCGCAGGCTACAACCTGTTTTGCTCCGGCCAGCATGCACGCAATCGCGACAACGCCGGAACCTGCTCCAAAATCCATAACACGCTTATCCGCGACCAGCGCCGGATGCTCAAGGATATAGCGCGCTAGCACCTGCCCACTGGCCCAGCAAAAACACCAGTAAGGCGGATTATTCATAATTGCAGCACTCTCTTCACTGGAGTAGGGATTATGGTGAAACAGAGGATCCAGCAACCAGAGTCTTATTTGTTTACTTAAAGGTAATGATGTTTGGACGACCGAAGCATCCGGTATCACTTTTTGCAGCGCACGGTTGAGTGGAGATTGAATAGTCTGGGGCAATACGAAAGGCCTTCTGTATTAATAGCTAATAATTTTTCTATTGCAACACAGCAACCGAGGACATTTAAAGAAAAAATGTTATTTTAGAGCATTTTATACGGAATACTTCTAGCGATTTATTATGAGGCGAACAACTTTGTATTCTACCTTTTTAATTTTTTTTTAAAAAATTTGAACTTTAGCTAATTAACGGTGGTCGTATTAGGTGTATTTACTTTTCATTAGTTACCCTCCCTGTAAATATTTGAGCCCAGTTTCTACTGGGCTTTTTTTTGCGCTACTGTTTTGCCATTACTAAGCTTTTATTTCTTTTCCCAACTCCCAGCATTTGAGATCCTGTCACCCATTTGATATGAGCTGCGGCGCTCCCACACTCAATCCCATACCTAATGTCTCGTTGCTCGCCAAGAAAACTCCTTTCGGCCTAAACCGCTCTTCTGCCATCAGGTCGGCAATAGCCGCCGTCGTTGAATCTTCTGCATCTGCTCTTGCGAATATTTCCTGGAGTGTATCGCCAATACACAGCACGTGCTGAGTTGATGCTTCCCAAGCCAGCTGGTTTCTCATGTAATGTATATGGATAATACCACCTGCATTGATCACATAATCCGGCGCATAAAGAATACCTCGCTCACGCAGAGCGTCTGCCATCTGTGGTGTGGCCAGCTGGTTATTGGCAGCTCCCGCAACAATGGAAGTTCTCAGTTGATTGATACTGATATCATTAATGGCTCCACCCATTGCGCAGGGCGCAAACACATCAGCCTCAACCTCACAGATTGTATCGTTGTCCACCACTGTCGCCTGCAATCTGTCCCGCGCCTGGATTAAGTTTTTCTCATTCACATCCGACACCAGTAAATGAGCGCCAGCCCCATGCAGATGCTGCGCCAAAACAAATCCCACGTTGCCCAACCCCTGTATTGCAACTGTAAGCCCCTTCATGCTATCTCGGCCTAAATGATGCTTCACCGCAGCCTGGATACCCACGAATACTCCGAAGGCGGTGGCCGGTGACGGATTACCGTCACGAATATTGCCTTGATCATCGACTGTTTCTTCGATTCCAGCTACGTAAGATGTTTCCTTAGCAGCCGCCTGCAAATCAGCCACGCTGGTACCTGAATCCTGCGCCATCACATACTGCCCCGACAGGCTGTTGACAAACCGCCCCATCGCCCTGAACAAAGCTTCGGATTTATCGGTCGCCGGATTTCCAATAATGACCGACTTACCTCCTCCCATCGGCAGTCCTGCTAATGCAGATTTGTAGGTCATGCCGCGGGAAAGACGCAAAACATCCTTTACTGCATCTTCCTCTGAAGAATATGGATACATACGACAGCCACCCAGGGCGGGGCCCAGATTGGTGTTGTGTACTGCGATAATAGACTTTAATCCAGATTCCGGGTCATTCCCAAATACTACTTTTTCGTGGCCATCAAAATCTGCTAAAGAAAAAACTGCCATTGTTGACTCCCTATACCTGCCTGCTGTGACATAAACGATGGGTGATGCGATCACCCTTACTTGAATTTACGCAACCTGTCTGGCCGCTATTCTTACTACTTTATCTTCTCTTCCATAAAACCGATCCATCAGAACAGCCTCACTCTCCCTGTATTGCTTAATACTGCACTGCTTGACGTGTCCATAACCACGAACCTTCTGCGGTAGCTGTGCGATTTCAAGCGCAATGCTGTAGTTTTGCGCGTTCAAATCGCTCAACAAATGCTCAACTCTCTGGCGATACTCTTCGACTAATCGGCGCTCCTGATTTCTCTCGGCGCTATAACCAAACAGATCCCATCGACTACCCCGCAATCCCTTCAGTTTTGCCAGTATCGAAAACAACTTAAGGGTAACGCCCGGAAATGCGCGCTTAATCAAATGTCCTGTCACGCTATCTTTGCGGGACAACAGAGGAGGTGCCATGTGGAATTGGAGTTTAAAGTCACCTTCAAACTGTGCTTCCAGATTTTTTCTAAAATTCTGACTAGCGAATAATCGGGCCACCTCGTATTCATCTTTATACGCCATCAGCTTAAACAAGCTGTGAGCCACCGCTTTAACAAATTGATCATCTTTATCAACGACCACATCACCACAGGCCTTCTTTACTGTGGCGACAAAATCCAGGTACTTATCTGCATAGCTCTTATCCTGATAATCAATTAAAAAGTGGTAATAGCCGTCAATTTGATCATCCAATCCCAGCTCACCTGTCTGATCTTTGCTGTCGATATTCGCTACGCGCAGCACAGCCGCCATATCATGCGCAGCCGATCGTCCCCAGGCAAATGCCTGCTGATTGAATTGCACCGCTACATTGTTTAGCTCAATGGCCTGGTAAATAGCTTCCTGGGTTACGGGTATCAGACCCTTTTGATAGGCATAGCCCAACAAAAACAGGTTGCTCGCTATCGAATCACCAAGCAGGGCTGATGCAACCTGTGTCGCATTAACAAAATATGCCTTCTCGTCACCTACTTCCTCTCTGATTGTTTGTTTCATCGCCTCTGTTGGAAATTCCGCATCTGGATTTCTAATAAACTCTGCGGTCACGGCTTCGTTATCGTTAACAACTGCGTAAGAGCGATTTCGTTGCAGTTTCGCCAGTGCATCATCGGAATCAGAGACCACCAAATCACACCCCAGTAGTAAATCCGCATCGCCTGCAGCAATTCTTACAGCGTGAATATCCTCTTGCTTTTTTCCTATTCGCACATGACTAACAACCGCACCAAACTTCTGCGCCAAACCAGTCTGGTTCAGCGTGGTGCAGCCCTTACCTTCGATATGCGCAGCCATAGCCAGTATTGAACCAATGGTCAGTACGCCGGTACCACCGATCCCTGTTACCAGGGCATTCCATGGCTGATCAATACCCGGCAGATCCGGGTCTGGAATTGAACTGAGTGGCAGTGATAGACCAACGTTGTTGTTTTTACGTAACGCACCACCGGTTACCGTGACGAAGCTCGGGCAAAAACCCTTAAGGCAGGTGTAGTCTTTATTACAGGCACTTTGATCGATCATTCGCTTGCGCCCAAATTCAGTTTCTTTGGGGACCACCGACAAACAGTTAGACTGAATACTACAGTCTCCGCAGCCCTCACATACATCTTCATTAATAAATACCCGAACAGGAGGATCTTCCAGCAATCCCTTTTTGCGTCTGCGTCTTTTTTCCGCGGCGCAGGTCTGGTCATAAATGATAATGCTGGTGCCTTCGACCTCTCGCATCTCCAGTTGGATGCATTCGAACTGATCACGATGATCAATCGTCAGCCCTTCAAAGCGGGGAAAATCCGCAGCGTATTTATCAGGCTCATCGGAAACGATCGCAATGCGCTT
>CBDUGR010000187.1:0-5284 GCA_965366515.1 uncultured Gammaproteobacteria bacterium
ACCAGCATCATTTTTATCGCCTCAATTGCTTTTATAGGATTTAACCAGGTACCCAAGAGCTTGTTACTATCTTTAAGTGGCATCGCCGCAGTTACTAATGGATGGCGATTTATGCGCTGGGGCGGCCAACACTGTTCGGGTATTCCATTGCTCTGGTCATTGCACCTGGCCTACGCATTCATCCCCCTGGGATTTGTTGCACTCACCTTCTATGGAGCCAATCTGATTGATAATCTCAGCGCCGCACTTCATTGTTTTACAGCAGGTGCTATGGGGGGCATGATTCTTGCGATGATTTCACGTGTAACTTTGGGACACACTGGGAGACCGCTGCAACCTCCAGCACTCATTGCTTTGGCCTATCTATTTATTCTGGCTGGTGCTCTGATAAGAGTTATTTTACCCAGCACGTCAACCGAATTATCTGCCTGGGCCATAGGTATCGCTGGTGCCTTTTGGTTCCTGGGATATGGTATCTACTTCTTTTACTACGCACCCATGCTGGTAACCACCAGGGCTGATGGACGACCTGGCTAAAAGCAGCTTTTAAGTGACTACTATTTGTCCGCAGGGGGCAAAGGCTTTATGCCCCCTGTTCTCTTCTTTATTCCCTAATCAGACTCAAATTCAAACCCTTCAAAAACCTGCAACGAACAGCGAGCACACCCCGTCATACGCAATGTGCTTAATTTAACTAATCATAAAATACTGATCTCAATCAATTTTTATTTCAATTCTATCGAGTAACATCTACGGCCAATTTTAGATTGACTATAACTAATAGGGCATTTCGTGGTCAAAGTCATCCTGAAATGTCGAAGATAATAATAAAATAGCGCACAAGAGCATCCATATAAGAGTTTCCAGTTAAGGGCAGGGATGTGCTTAAGCAAATCAGTTTTTATGCTAATGGGGTATTTGCAGGTGTTCCTGCAGATGTTGTTTAAACACCAGAAATAAAGGGGGGCTTTGTATGTTTTTATTTGTTGTTGGTTTTACAGATTCGTCACATAATCTGTCGAGAATATCCACGAAGACTTTACCCACAAGTAATTATCCGTTCCTGAATCACTCCTTTCCAGACGAAATCAAATAACTTCCAAATGATTATCAGATTATGGCTACGGCAGGCTGTCATACGATGAAAATATTGATCATCGATAGCGGGGACAGAGCTAGCCACATCAAACATGGCCTAAAGTCGCTTGGATATCATAGCGTTGAGATCTGTGACATTGATAGTGAGGCATTAGCAAAAGTACGTGAGTGGCAACCTGAATTTATCGCTTACCAACTCTCGCTGCCACACAGGGACACCTTTCCCCTGTGCCTGGATATCAAGTCAAACCACATTCATATACCTTTTGTTTTTTATAGTAACACTCTAAATCATCCTGAAGATAAGGCATTGGCATTAGCCATGGGGGCAAATCGGTTCATCTCCGGCGCAAATGATTACGACCTGCTGCTAAATGAGATCCACCAAACTATTTGCCAGACGAAAAATCAGAGAACGAGTGCGACTCAAATCAACCATAAATTATCGGCAGAAAAACTGTTAGCGTTCAGCCGTCAGCATGCCAGCATTCTTTCGCGTCATCTGCAGGAGAAGCTGGAAAATCTGGAAATAGAACGGCGCGCTTTGCGTGAAAGCCACCATTTCAATAATATCGTTCTGAGCACCACAGCCGATGCCATTCTCGCAATTGATGAGCATAATAGAATAAGGTTTGCCAATAAAGCCGCCCACAATCTGTTCGGTTATAGCGAAACACGTTTGACGCAGATGACCATAACAGACCTTATGCCAAAGCGATTTCGAGATGCGCATAAAAAAGCCTTTAAACACTATTTGGAATCTGGCAATAAACTTCATCAAAGCTGGCGATCAATTCCACTGACCGCACTCAACAAAGCAGGCAAAGAAATTCCGATAGAAATCTCCTTTGGCGAACAGATAAGTGCTGAGAAACGGCTGTTTATAGGGACTATCCGCGATGTCAGTGAGCGCCGTGCCCACGAAGAAGCACTTAACCTTTCCGCAAAAATTCTTGCCACCACTAACGATCTGACCGCCGTAGTGGACAAAAAATATACTTACCAGATGGTTAATGATGCCTATATCAAGGTTTTCAGAAAAGATCGTGAAGAAATTATTGGCCATACAGTTGCGGAGCTCATGGGCCAGAAAAATTTTACAGAAATTTCCCAGCCCAACTATGACGCTTGTTTTCTGGGGGAAACGGTAAAATACCGCTCCTGGTTCAATTTGGAGGACGGTACTAGGCATTTTATGGAGGTCTTTTACTATCCGCACATGAATGATAAAAATGAGGTTCAGGGGGCCATCGTTAGCTCGCGAAATATGACCGAGCAAAAAATGGCTGAAGACGCTTTGCGCATCATGGACCGGGCCGTAGAGGCCAGCAACAACGGTATTGTGATAACTGACTCAACGCAGCCCGACAATCCTATTATTTACCTAAACCCGGCATTTGAGAAAATGACGGGCTATTCCCTTAAAGAGGTAAAGGGAAAGAACCCTCGTCTGCTTTACAATCGTGATCTGGATCAACCCGGTCTGCATGCCATACGCAAATCCTTACGCAATAAAGAAGCCTGTAGCGCGGTTGTGCGCAATTATCATAAAAACGGAGAGCAGTTCTGGAATGACACTCACGTTGCGCCCGTATTTGACGACAATGGCGAGCTTTCTCACTATGTGGGTATTTCCAATGACGTCAGCGAGCAAGTGCAGTATGAACAGGAACTGCGTTTTCAGGCCACCCATGATCTGTTAACTGGCATACCTAACCGCAGTTTACTTTATGATCGTCTGGAACAGTCCATATCGAATCTACAGCGAAACCGAGGTAAGTTAGCATTACTTTTTATTGATATCGATCGATTTAAACAGATTAATGACACCCTTGGACATGGCCTGGGTGATGAACTGTTAAAACAGATTGTAAATCGTATCAATGGCCGATTACGCAAAAGCGATACACTGGCCCGTCTCAGCGGTGATGAATTCGTCATCCTGCTGCGAGATGTGGATGAAATTTCGTCGGTAGAGAGTATAGCCAGAGAAGTCCATAAGGCTATCGCCCAGCCTTATCGTTTGCAGGGGCATGAGGTTATGACCACCTGCAGTATTGGCATAAGTATGCATCCGGGAGACGCCAGTGATGCAGAGTCCCTATTGAGGAACGCAGACATCGCCATGTATAGCGCGAAAGAGTCTGGCCGCGATTCTATTAAAAGTTACAGCCCCGACATGTCTTCAGCAATTTCCGAGAGAATGACACTCGAAACCAGTTTAAGGAAAGCTATCGAAAGGAGCGAGCTGGAGCTACATTTTCAGCCGCAAATCAACCTTTCCAGCGGTGAAATTATTGGTGCTGAAGCGCTGTTACGCTGGAATAGCAAAGAACATGGCTCAGTTGCTCCAGTACGTTTTATTCCTATTGCAGAAGATACCGGTTTAATTATTCCGATTGGCGAATGGGTACTGGACGAAGCCTGCAGTCAGATGAAGGGCTGGTTGGATAAAGGCTATAAACTGAATAAAATATCAGTCAACGTTTCCGGCTTGCAGGTTACTAGGGGTGATATTGTAAAAAAAGTCACGCATGCACTTGAGACGAACCAAATGGCAGCTGAACATCTTGAGCTTGAGGTCACCGAAAGCGTACTGATGCATCAAATAGAGATCGCTATCCAGGTAATGGGAAAACTGAACAAACTCGGCGTTTCACTTGCCATCGATGACTTTGGCACTGGCTATTCTTCTCTAAGCTATCTGAAAAGACTACCCTTGCAGAAGCTGAAAATTGACAGATCATTTGTCAGCGGTATTCCAGATGATGCAGATGATGCGACAATCGCTAAATCCATTGTTGCACTTGGCAAAAGTTTACACATGAAAGTTATCGCCGAAGGCATTGAAACTGAGCAGCAACTTCAGTTTGTTACTGATGAAGGCTGTGATGAGGGGCAAGGCTATCTCTTTTCTCACCCCTTAAGCGCAACTGAATTCGAGAACCTATTAAAGGGCAAGTCGCAACAAACCAAACTATTACCTGCAGTGCATTGATATAATTCGAACGAATTCTTTGCTCTCACTCCAAATACTGATCTTAATCAATTATTTCAGACTAAGCATAAGATATGATTCAACCTTAAAATTTCATTAACTGAATAAACAGGAATTGATTATGAGCTGTTGTGGTGGTTGTGGCGGTCAAGATACCGAACCCAAGAAAGACAAAGATCAGGAGCCAACCAAGGCACAGGAACAAAAACCTGCGCAAAACGAGAAATAACGGTTTAACTCCCTGCTTTAGAGGCCGCGTGGGGATATCGCAACGGATAGTTGTATTAGTCCGGCATATCGTTTTTCACAAGGCCTCCAAGCTGGAGCGCCTTCTATTATCGAGCATTAGATTCTCTCTCCAACACCCCCTCTGCGCTTGTCGCCAACTGCAAAAAAAGAATTATCTTCACACATGACGGCGTGAACCCCGCCAAAAAACAGATTAACCTCGTCCCAAAGCTTATAATTTTTATAATGATCAACAAGCGCGCTGATAACATCCGGTCGATAACCCGGCTCGATATTAAGCAGCTTGTTCTCAAAGTGGATTCGTGGACAACTGATCGACTGCTCCAAACCCATATCAAACTCCAACAGATTAAGGATAGTCTGCAACAAGGCAGTTCTAATGCGGTTTGAACCACCCGATCCAAGCGCAACCAGCTTACCTTCACGACTATTTATTATCGTCGGTGCCATCATCGAGGTCATGCGCTGATTTTCGCTCCAACGCTGGAATCCGAACGGGTTTAAATCTTCTTCACCGAGCATGTTATTCAACATAATGCCCGTTCCAGGCGCAATGTGTCCGCATCCTTCACCGTTAGAAACGGTCATGGTCGCTACGTTATGCCAACGATCTATCACACTAATATGCGTCGTGCCACGCATCGCTTTTGCACGCCCGTGTATCTGTTGTCGATAGCGATTTACCAATACCGGGTCCAGCAGGGCGCCTATTGATAGCTCTTGCTGAGCATCCATTTGCACCTCAATTCTCGCCTGATTGGTACTCTCCATTATTTCTGCCAAAAGCGCCATGTGGTTAAAACCAGCAAACTCCTGATCCCTGCTAGCCAAGCGCTGCCAAAGCTGCAAAGCGAAAGCAATCAGGATACCGCCGGAACTCGGTGGCGGATTAGTTATCAACTCCCGCCCATGAAAATTAACCGCAAGAGGGTCGCGACT
>CBDUGR010000188.1:0-5257 GCA_965366515.1 uncultured Gammaproteobacteria bacterium
TTAAGAATTTTCTCAGGAGTGATAGGGCCTTCAGTAAACTGAATGCCTGTCGCCTGATAAATTGCATTATCAACAGCTCCGACAGGTGTAACAAGCCCCGCTTCACCGACACTCTTAGCACCAAACGGGCCATGGGGATCAGGATTTTCTACCAGGATGTTAGTCATTTTCGGCATATCCGAAGCGCCCAACATCTTATAGTCGGTAAAGCTGTTGTTTTTCACCTTGCCGTTCTCGTCAAAGTACATCTCTTCCGTCAATGCCATACCAAGCCCCTGTTGCGCACCGCCTTCCATTTGGCCTTCACAGATTGCAGGGTGGATTGCACGACCGATATCGTGGGCGCTAACCAATTCCAGCAGTTTCACTTCACCAGTTTCCATATCCACTTCGACCTCAACAAAAGTACAGAAGAATGGAGGTGAATTATGGTCTGGCATATAGCTCACATAACTTTGAATTTGACCCGCCTCGCCATTGGCTTCACCCGTCATAGGATTAGTGAAATTATAAACTCCTACCTCACATATATCCTTGGCGGTAATTGATTTGCTAGGCGAACCCTTAACGAAAATTTCCTTATCCAGGTTAATATCCAAATCTTCGACATTTGCTTCGAGCTTCTTCGCAGCCCGTTCAAAAAGCTGACGTTTCGCATCTTCACAGGCTTGCTTTACGGCATTACCGCCCACATAAAGCGTACGACTGGCGTGAGCGCCAATATCGAAACCATTGGCATCCGAATCGCCGACATTCAAATGCACATCTTCAATCGGGAAGCCAAGTGATTCAGCCGCTATTTGGCGCAACGTCGTATGCGACCCCTGACCAAGGTCAGAACAGGCCAGCAACAACTCTGCCGAAGCATCTTCGTTCAAACGCACTGTACAGGTAGTGTGCTCCAGAATCATGGGTGCAGCGCCACTGGTGTGCTGTCCCACCGACAAACCAATACCCCTGCGTTTTACACCTGTCTGATTTTCATATTTGGCTCTCTTTTCTTTCCAGCCAATCGCTTCAGCACCTTTTTCCAGACACTCGTCCAGCGCACAACTGCTATATTGTGTAAAACCAATCCAGCTATTGTCACCCACCGTTTTGTGCCACTTCTTGCGCCACTCCAAGGGGTCAATATTCAGTTCTTTACAGCCACGTTCGACGATCTGCTCCAGTACAAAGTTAGTCTGCGGATTACCATAACCACGATAGGCACCACATACCGGCTGATTGGTGAAGTAGGACTCACCACGGTATCGCAGGTTTTCAACCTTATACATGCCTTGCAACCAAAAGCCGGTTGTACTGGCTAACGCTGAACCATCCAGATAGTAACCACCTTTGAAGTTTTTACTGATCGCGTCAATCGCAACCGGGGTTCCATCTTTCTTGAAACCCATTTTCATCCAATAATCAGATGGATGACGACTCGGAGAACTCAACCAATCTTCCTCACGAGGCTGTTGAATCTTCACTGGACGCCCGGGAACAGCTAATGCCAGCGCACAAACCTCAGGCTCCATGACCAGGCCCAATCGCGCACCAAACCCACCACCAACAACGGTTTGATTGAACTTGACCCGTGACATGGGCATCTCAAATAAACGGGCCAATTTAACATGCGCAAGTTTTGGCATTTGGCATGAAGCCCAGCAATTCAGTCGACCTTCATCATCATACAGGGCAATATAGTTATTGGGCTCCATCTGGCACTGCTTTTGTTTCGGCGTATAGAATCGGTCCTCAACAATCAGGTCCGCTTCTTTAAACGCCTCATCAACATCGCCCCACCCCTAACAATTATTTGGGAACATTTCCGCTGGCAATTGAAAAGCGCGGTTGCCGGGCTTCTCAGGAACAAATTGTACCGCATCTGGTGCCGATGACTGCTCTGGTGTCAAGTAAACAGGCAATGGCTCATATTCAACCTTTACCTTAGCTGCTGCCCGCTCGGCCTGCTCTTCTGATTCCGCAATAATCGCACCAATACCATCACCATAGAACTTAACGTGCTTGGTGAAGATATGCTGCTCCTCAATATCACCCATCCACTCAGCTTCCTGTGCAGAAGCCATTAGGTCAATTACTGACTGATTGTAGGTTTTGGAGGTGACGTCATCCGGTCCGAGACATTTTACTACACCCGGCATTTTCTCGGCTTCAGAGAAATCCAGACTTTTGACCTTCGCATGCGCATATTCCAGGCAGCGAATAATTTTACCGTGCAACATACCCGGCATATCAATGTCTGCTGCATATACCGCTCGACCAGTTACTTTAGCGCGAATATCTACCCGCTCTACATTTTTTCCTACTACGTTAAATTCACCCATGATCAATCCTCCGTTAACCTACTGCCTTGACTTCAGCACTGGCCATTTTTTTGCTCGCTGATTTCACAGCGTCTACAATCTTTTCATAGCCCGTGCAACGACAGATATTACCTTCTAACCAGTGACGGATTTCCTCTTCGCTGGGATCAGGATTCTTTTCTAACAAACCGACGCTTTTCACTACCATACCCGGTATGCAGTAACCACACTGGACGGCTGTTTCTTCGACAAAAGCCTGTTGAACGGGATGCAATTGACCATTTTTTTCCAACCCAACAGCGGTACGAATTTCTCTACCATCAACTGCCGCCGCTAGCGTCAGGCAGGAATTAACCACTTCACCATCTATCAATACTGTGCAGGCACCACACTCACCGGTTCCGCATCCATATTTTGTATCGGGCAGATTCAACTGATCACGAAGCACTTCCAATAAGGTTTTGTTTGATGCTACTTCCAGGTCATAGCCACGGCCATTAACCTTTAGATTCACTGATAATTTATTCATTACATTGTCCTCAACTACTAGCTACGCGGTTACACGATCACGGGCTTGTTCAATTGCCCGCTTAACCATAACGCCTGAAACCTGCTTTCGATATTCAGCGGTTGAACGTTGATCATCAATAGGTGTGATTTCCGCGGAAACCGTTGCCATCAGACTCTTCAATGATTCTTCGTTAATTTCGGCACCTTTAAGCAAGTCTTCTGTCTGCCTCAAGCGTACCGGCGTCGCAGCTACACAACCCATTGCCACACGCGCATCCGTGCAGACATTACCATCCATTGTCAAATTCACAGCGACATTCAGCTTAGCCAGATCTTCATTAACCCGAGTCATGCGTTTAAAGGCATTAATACTGTTGGCAGCAGGCACAGGTATTCTAAGCTCAGTCGCCAACTCATCCTTGTTTCTTGCGGTGGTTGCATAACCTACCCATAAATCGTCGATATCTACTTCTCTCTCGCCGGCTTCATTTGAAAACACCAGTTTTCCACCTAAAGCATAGACCGCACAGCTACCATCCCCTGCTGGCGACGCCCGCAGCAAATTACCAACCAGTGTCGCTGTATTACGTATTTGTGGGGTCGCAAAATTGACTGCAGACTCCCAGATAGCGGGGTAGTACTGCTTTACCTCTGGGGATTCCAGTAACTGGGTAATGGTGGTGCGCGCACCAACACGCAGACCTTGTTGTGGATCAAATTCCAAATAGTTCAAGCCGGCCAGTTTTGCCAGACTCATTCCATAAGGAGTATCAAATCCAAACTTCATGGCTACCAATACATCCGTCCCGCCGGAAATGATGGTAACCTGATCTTGTAGACGATTTAACATCTCCAAGGCTTCTGGTACCGTCTCCGGTACTAACAAATCGAAATCGGTTAATATACGGCTGCTCATTTAGATCCTCCGATCATGATAGGGTATTTATAATTTTCTGGTAAATCCTTCTCAGGTTGCTTCTATCGGCGACCAGCTAGCCCTTCGCTATCTGCAAAGACGGACCGGCTCCATAAGTGTTACGCGAGTAACTGCTCTCAAACAGTCTATAAAGATATGTTTACCTGAAGCACTATCCTAGTTATCAAGGGCGCAGTAAACAATTACTAAGTTGGTAATCTATTATGACATTAACTTTATAAAACATGGAGCTTTATTAATTAATGAACTAAAAAACTGATTTTTGCATTTAAAGCAAGGTGTTAGAGATACCTTGACTTAAAAAAATAAGGGCAGTGCGATGTGGGTCTAGACTAACCCGGCAGGAGCACTGCCCAAAATATATCAACCTATATGGCTAAATTAACGTCCAGCCTTTCTCAGGTTTTGTACAGTAAAGAGATTTGGCTGATTATCCACATCTGTGATCAGGCTCTTGAACTGCAGTGTTGTACAGTGTTTTGCCTGAACGTCAAGCAGTACAGCGAAGTCATCCAACGCTACACCTTTACCCTTGTTACCTGGCAGGTGGTGATCCGAGTGGGCTTTACCAATCGGGAACCAGCGCCACATATCGCCCTTGCGATCATAAACCACCAGTGTTGCCATGGTCATGGTTTGCGCATCCAGATTAATCACACGCTTGCTTAATGGGTGGTTAGGATCCTTCGGCTTACCAATAAGCGTGAAGGTTTTACGCAACTGATAGGTGACGTTCGGAAAACAATCCCCTTTACCGTGTACATCTACAAAACGGAATCCATCCGGATCATCTGCTGGCTCGGTTGATAACGTCTCCAACTCATTATGGTAGTAGAAAGGTATCAGCAGATCACGCGTACCACCATACTCCCAGGTGTAGTCAGAAACACGGCCATTATAACCCTCAAAATCTTCAATCATCAGGTCGGTACCCAAAAACGCATCGGTAATCTGACCAGTAGCCAAACGTCTTACGCGACGCTGAAAACCGAGATAAAGCCATGCATTATCACGTTTGGTATCGTCTTCGTAACGGTGAATCAAAAGCTGGGTGTTAGACAGATCGTAGGGTTCTTTCACGAATGAGTAAATACCGCGGAACACCTCTGATGGGTTTTGGTCGAACTTAGGCTTCGGATCAAAAGTCACCCGGTGAGAGTAGTTCATAAAGTGCCAGTCAAACTTGAGTACCCGCTCCACTTTACCATTATTCATGTTACGGAAAGTCCACCAGAACGGGTGAATTGTAGTTCCAAACCAGCTTCAGACCCGCCTTGGGATCATTCGGATCGGGTTCGACTGGAAATGCACGACCGGCCACATAATTATCCAGCGTTCCTTTTTCGTTGACAGTCACATCACCCGCATATTTTCGCGTTGCGTTAACATAGTCATCGGTCAACGGAAAGTCAGTGGTAGGCGCTGTTTTAATAGTAACCCAGCCATCCTTAACAAAGCGATAGAGCGCTTCGTCCATGATTGACTTGTACTGATCCGCGTT
>CBDUGR010000189.1:0-5230 GCA_965366515.1 uncultured Gammaproteobacteria bacterium
GCCCATGGTGGATATTGATCCGGATGAAGTGGTGGCCATCGGTGCAGCACTGCAGGCGAACGTACTGGTTGGCAACCAATCAGGCGAAGACATGCTGTTATTGGATGTTAACCCTCTGTCGCTGGGTATTGAAACGATGGGCGGGCTTGTAGAAAAAATAATTCCGCGTAATGTGACGATTCCGATTGCTAAAGCCCAGGAATTTACCACCTATAAGGATGGCCAGACAGCAATGGCGATTCATGTACTGCAGGGTGAGCGAGAGCTGGTGGTAGATTGCCGTTCCCTGGCGCGCTTTGAATTACACGGAATCCCGCCGATGGTGGCTGGTGCAGCACGTATTCTGGTGACATTCCAAGTTGATGCAGATGGTATATTGAGCGTATCTGCCCGTGAACAAAGCACGGGTACAGAGAGTACCATTCAGGTTAAGCCTTCCTATGGTCTCAATGATGACGAAATCACGCAAATGATCAAAGAATCCATTGATTATGCGCAGCACGATGTGGAACAGAGAAAGTTAAGAGAAAAACAGGTTGAGGGCGAAGCGCTTTTGGCAAGTGTTACCAATGCGCTAGTAGAAGATGGGGCTGAATTGTTAAGTGAAGAGGAACAGACGCAACTCAGGGAAGAAGTTAAAAAACTGATGCAGGCACTGATGCAGCATGATGCCAAGGCAATTGCCAGGGAAATCGATAATCTGGGTGACGCGAGTAGCGAGTTTGCCGCTCGTCGTATGGATGCAGGTATCAAAAAAGCATTGGCAGGGCGAGCACTGGATCAACTAGAGATCGACAATGACGAGCAGAATTAGGGAAACGATATGCCACAGGTAATTTTTTTACCCCATACTGAAATTTGTCCTGAAGGGGCTGTCATTCAGGCAGATCCAGGCGATAACCTGATAGAAATTGCGCTAAAAAATAATATTGAGATAGAGCATGCCTGTGAGCTGTCCTGCGCGTGCACTACCTGCCATGTGATCATCAGGGAGGGGTTTGACTCTCTTGAAGAATCTGATGAGCTGGAAGATGATTTGCTGGATAAAGCCTGGGGCTTGGAGCCTGATTCGCGACTGAGTTGTCAGGTTGAAGTGGGTGATCAGGATTTAGTCGTCGAAATTCCAAAATATACAATCAACCAGGTATCGGAAGCGAAAATATAACCCGATAAAGGGGCTCGGCATGCCCATGGGTAATAGAGGCAGAAAATTATGAGTTTAAAATGGACAGATGTGCAGGATATCGCGATTGAGCTCGCGGACAACCATGAGCAAATAGACCCATTGACTATAAATTTTGTTGATCTGCGTAACATGGTAATGGCGCTGGATGAGTTCGACGACGATCCCAATCACTGTGGTGAGAAAATTTTGGAGGCGATACAGGCCGCGTGGATAGAAGAAGCCGAATAGTAGTCGCTCTGACTGAAAGATTTAGTTTGTGTCTTAAATGCGCGTTATAAGAGGGTGATTTTCGCGCTTTTAATGGGTCTACAGGGCCAATATTAACCATCACATAAAGATATCCAGCGGACCAGCTTTTCATACTAATTCCGTACAAAAACCCTTATAATCCGCGATCTTGAGTATATGAGAGCTCAGACATCTCTGATGCTTTCGTTAGAATTAATCTTAGGCAGTTAAATTTAGGAGACTTAAAGTCAATGTCCGTTGAACGTACCCTTTCTATTATTAAGCCCGATGCAGTCGCAAAAAATGTAATCGGAGAGATTTATAGCCGGTTTGAAAAAGCAGGATTAAAGATTGTTGCGGCAAAAATGTTGCATATGGATGATGAAAAAGCGGGCGGCTTTTATGCGGAGCATCGTGAGCGACCTTTTTTCAAGGATTTGGTTGGCTTTATGACATCTGGACCTGTGGTCGTGCAGGTGCTGGAAGGAGAGAACGCCGTTGCGTTAAATCGCGAATTAATGGGCGCGACTAATCCACAGGAAGCGGCGGAAGGCACCATTAGAGCTGATTTTGCCGAAACTATCGATGCTAATGCGGTCCATGGCTCTGACTCATTGCAGTCAGCAGCGCGCGAAGTGGCTTACTTTTTTGCGGATGACGAGATTTGTTCGCGCTAGTTTATCGAGCTGGGTGGTAGCTTGGTAACGAGGATAAGTTAAATTGGTTACGTCAAATCCGAAAGCGAAGATTAATCTGCTGGGAATGACAATCGGGCAGCTGGAAGCGTTTTTCCTGGAGTTAGGGGAAAAGCGTTTCCGTGGCAGTCAGGTGATGAAATGGATGCACCATTACGGCGTATCAGATTTTAATGACATGACCAACATGAGTAAAGCACTTAGGCTTCAGTTGGCGGAGGTCGCGGAAATTCGTGGCCCGGAAATCGTCGAACAGCACACCTCCGAAGATGGCACAAAAAAATGGGTTGTTAAGATAGAGGGTGGTAGTAGCGTCGAAACAGTGTTGATACCTGATGGAAATAGAGCAACGCTCTGTGTGTCATCGCAAGCTGGTTGCGCTTTGGATTGCAGTTTCTGTTCAACTGGAAAGCAGGGGTTTAACAGAAATTTGAGTGCCGCCGAAATTATTGGGCAGGTTTGGATTGCCAGCCAATCGGGAAGTAACAGGGCAGGAACGAACGATCAGAATATCAGTAATGTGGTGATGATGGGGATGGGTGAGCCGCTGCTGAATTTTGATAACGCAGTGAATGCCATGGAAATCATGATGCATGACCTGGGCTATGGTATTTCCAAAAGACGTGTGACGTTAAGTACGGCGGGAGTAGTGCCGGAAATCGATCATTTAGGTGAAGTGTCCGATGTGTCACTAGCAATTTCTCTGCACGCGCCTAATGACGAATTGCGCAATCAATTGGTGCCCATTAACCGAAAGTACCCTATAAGCGAACTAATTGCAGCTTGCCAGCGTTATTTGAAAGTGCTGGGTGATCGGCGGGTGATAACAGTAGAATATACATTAATAGAGGGTGTAAACGATCAGTTGCTGCATGCTCGCGAATTGGCAAAGCTGCTTCGGTCATTACCATGTAAAATTAACCTGATCCCGTTTAATCCTTTTCCGAATGCGCCTTACCGTCGGTCTTCCAGGAAAGCGGTGCTGGCGTTTCAGCAAGTTTTGGCTGATGCAGGTTATACAGCGACTGTCAGAGTTACACGCGGCGATGATATAGCGGCTGCTTGCGGACAGCTGGTTGGAGAAGTGCAGGATCGAACTAGGAGAAGTGAGCGTTACATCACAGCGGTTAGACTATAATAAGCAGATTCGTAAACAATCGGGAATAATAATGAAACAGGCATATCGCTCTATTTGGCTTAATCTGGGCAGTTGGCTGGCTATGGGTTTTATACTGGCAGGTTGCGTGACTACGAGTAATACCCGGTTTAGTGAAAATGCAGATGAAAAACAGGCATTATTAAAATATACAGAACTGGGCCTGCGCTATATCGACCAAGGAAAAACCGTAGAAGCAAAACGTCCTTTGAAGCGTGCTTTTGAAATCGACCCCAAGTCACCGGACGTACATATCGCTCTGGCGATTCTCTTTCAGGCTGAGAATGAACCTGAAAAGGCAGAAGATCATTTTATTAAAGCATTACAGTATGGTCCGAACGAAACTCGTATAAGAAATAATTATGCGGCGTTTTTGTATAGCCAGCAACGCTTCGCCGATGCAAGTGTGCAGTTAGAGGCGGCCGCTAACGATTCGCTCTACGAGAACCGGGCTTCGGTTTATGAAAACCTGGGTATGTGCTATCTGAAAATGGATCAGAAAACGAAAGCACTAGTGGCATTTGATCGAGCTGTTGATATTGATGATTCCCGGGCAAGAGCGCTGATCGAAGCCGCACGCATGCACTTTGCGAATGGAGGAATTGATACCAGTCAACGCTACCACACTCAGTATCAGAGATTAGTGCGTTTGAGGTATGCGCCTAACTCACCTCGTAGCCTGGCCCTGGGAGTAGAGCTGGCTCGCGTGAGCGGTGATAAAAACAGAGAGGCAAGCTATTTGCTGATGCTGAAAAATATGTTCCCGGAATCAGGCGAATACCAGCGCATTAAGCATGCCGCTGATTGAGGGACGTATTGGTTATTAATGAAAGAGAAATTGAGTTGGAAAGCCTTCTGCTACCAGGTTCAATATTAAAAAAGGAGAGAGAGAAAAAGGGCTTGCGTCGTTTAGATGTGGCGCGGGATTTGAAGCTGAGTGAAAAATTTGTGTCCTATCTTGAACAAGACCATTACGAAAAACTACCCGGACCAACTTATGTTAAAGGGTACGTTAGAAGTTATGCCCGTTACCTGAACATTGCTGCTGATGAGCTGATCACCCAACTCGACAACCTATACAGCAATGAAGATATGCCGCGTAAACGGCTGATCAATGTTAGCAGGCAGGCAAGACCGGGTGATCCCCTGATTAAATGGGCAAGTATCGCAATAATGATTCTGTTTCTGGCGTTATCAACCGTATGGTGGAGAAGTCATAGCGACTTAAGTTCAACGACAATAAAGGATGTAGGGGCGGTGCCGGCAGAGTCAGCTGTTAATCCGTTAACAGAAGATCTGGGGCGCGAGTTGAAACATACCTAGGTTTTCTCACTAATTAACAGGTGAATTTTTCTACTCGATATCGACTCGCTTTTGTAGAGTTGTATAGTCAATTATGCGTTATTCAAGAAGTGACCATCGCGTCAAAATTTTTGTCTGGCCAATAATTTGTGTTAAGTAGCGTGATCACTTACTTGTGTCTGATATTGGCGATGCAGTACCGGTCAATCTGTCATACAATAGCGCACCCGCTTGCGGGGAAAATACAGGGGCCGCGGTTCATGAATAAAGGCGCCGAAAGCAAAATATAAAACTGGGATAAAAGGAGTGGCAGCTAATCTGCATGTCCCTTCCCATTGAACGTGATTAGATAGAGAGTTAAGGAACCCCATTTTGGGTAAGATTAAAGCAATACGCGGCATGAATGATATTCTGCCACAGGATACCCCGGTCTGGCAGTATTTGGAGAAGCAGGTCGAAGCCGTGCTTGGCCATTATGGGTATCAGCAGATAAGATTGCCGATCGTCGAGCAAACCGGTTTGTTTAAACGATCTATTGGTGAGGTCACCGATATTGTCGAGAAGGAGATGTATACCTTTGAGGACAGAAACGGTGAGAGCCTGACCCTGAGGCCGGAAGGTACCGCAGGCTGTGTACGCGCCTGCGAAGAGCATGGCCTCCTG
>CBDUGR010000190.1:0-5227 GCA_965366515.1 uncultured Gammaproteobacteria bacterium
AAAGAGCCCTCAGCCGGTAAAGAGCCCTCAGCGGGTAAAGAGCCCTCAGCGGGTAAAGAGCCCTCAGCCGGTAAAGAGCCCTCAGCGGATAAAAAGCCGTGAGCTTGCAAAGAGCCCCAGCAGGTAAAGTGCCCTCGGTAAATTGGGAGCCTATAGCGCTATAAGGAACAGGATAATGAACGACGAGCAATTGCTACAGTACAGTCGACAAATCATGTTGCCTGAAATGGATATAGAAGGGCAGCAAAAACTACTTGATGCCAAGGTGCTTATTATCGGCCTGGGCGGACTTGGTTGCCCGGTCGCCATGTACCTGGCGGCGGCGGGTGTAGGCCATATAACGCTAGTGGACTATGATGAGGTGGATCTGACCAATCTGCAGCGCCAGATAGCGCATACCTTCGAGGATATCGGTTCAGCCAAGGTAGCATCGGCCGAATCAACGCTGAAAGCAATTAATCCCCATATTCAGGTTAAGGCCATTGCCGAAAAGCTGGAAGGTGCGGGTCTGGAAGCAGCAGTTGCTACTTGTGATCTGGTTGTTGACTGTACTGATAATTTCCCCATTCGTTATGCGATTAACCAAGCTTCTGTGCTGCATAAAAAACCTCTGGTCTCAGGTGCAGCTATTCGCCTGGAAGGGCAGTTGACGGTATTTGATCCCAGACAAACGGACAGTCCCTGTTATCAGTGCCTGTATCCCGAAGGGAGTGAACAGAATCTAAGTTGTTCGGAAAATGGCGTGATAGCACCTTTGACCGGCATTATAGGCACTATGCAGGCGCTTCAAACGATGAAAGTGATCACCGGTTTTGGTGACAGGTTAGTGGGTAGTTTGTTGCTGTTTGACGCTAAAAACATGAGCTTTCAACGGTTAAGCTTGAATAAAAGGCCGGATTGCCCGGTTTGTAAGTAAGCCACATGCCGGTGATAAACCGTTATCGAGGCGATTTTAGATCAAAGTCAATATTCATAGGGGCTTCAGAGCTATTTTAGGCGTACTGTTGAAACATTTGGGCTAGCGCTTGCTAAGAGGGCCAGGAGTTAACCTTGGTACCAAACCCTCTTAGATTAGGTGTTTGAGTGGCGCCGCTATAAATCTAAAATATTGCCGTAAGGTAGAAACTTATTTCTGGAGTTCTTCTTGATCCAGGAGATGAGTTCCTGGTCTGGAAATGCTCCCCGACTTTTTAGGGATCGACACAACCAGATGACGGGCGACAGGCTTCCGGCTTCCCATCCTGGTAGTTTTTCTTCAGCTATAGTAAAAAAGCGTATCAGGTGAATGAGCTGTTCATTGCTGAATGCCTCAGAGACCTTGCTCCAGGCATCTTTGTGGGTTTTCATCAGCGACCGGTTATCGTCCACTTCCTTTTGTAAAAGCAGCTGGTTAATTTGCTCCAACTTCCCTGATTCACTGATGCCAATGAACTTTAATAATATCGCCTGATCGATTTCGACGACTGTATTTTCCTGATCCTGATTGGGATCCCAGTTACCTAAACTTGCCACAGAACCTCCAAAACCTAGTACGGTGGTAATATTGTTTAATCGTGTTTGCCGTGTATCGTGCAATCTGTAAATGTATAACCCTAGAGCAGATATCTCAATGGAAACTTAAGGATTCTGTCGGAGCTTGCGCGACTGGTGACTGTGACAGATCTGCCGACTATTGGCCAGGCATTGTGAAAATAAAGCGAGCACCGCCCCATGGATTGCTATCGATCTTTAGCTGACCCTGGTAGCTGCTTATGATGTCAACCGCCACCGCGAGTCCGATTCCATGCCCAGGGCTATTGGAATCGGCACGAACGCCCCTTTCCAATATCGCGAAGCGTTGTTTGGGCGCGATCCCCGGACCATCATCATCCACATGGATGACAAGATGACTATCCTCCTGCCTGCCTGACAGACTGGCGCTTATCAGGATCCTGTTGTCGCAGGCCTTAAATGCATTGTCTAAAATATTTCCCAGAACTTCCATCAGATCTCTTTCATCTCCAAGGAATTGGAGAGTGTCGGGGATCTGTATCTCGGCGGTCACCGGTTTTTCTGCGTAGGCCTTTGTTAACGTGCGGATCAGCTTGGCGGCCAGGGCTGCAAGGTTAACGGGTTTGCTGGTTAGCGATATTCTTGGGTTAGTGGCACGCTGCAACTGATAACTCACGATTTGGTCCATGCGGCTAACCTGCTCATCTATGGTGGCTAGCAAAGCTTCTTCATGTGAGTTTTGATCCTTTCCCGTAGTTTGGAGGCCGCGCAGGATGGTCAAGGGTGTCTTCAGGCTGTGCGCCAGGTCCGCGAGCGTATCTTTGTATCGCTTGCGTTGCTGGCGTTCGTTGGCGATCAGAAGATTAAGGTTGCTGGCAACACCCTGGAGTTCAACGGGGTAAGAGCCGGATAGCTGCTCCTGTTCGCCCCGCTCAATTTTTTGCAGGTCCTCCGCAAGCTTGGGTAGGGGTGATAAGCCCCAGCGTAGAATGACGCTTTGAATCAACAATAACACAAGTCCAATACCGCCCAGCCAGCGCCATAACGTATTTCGAAAGCCGCTGATTTCTGCCAGCGTCGGTGCCTTGTTTTGAATCACCCATATAGCGTACTCGGTTTCTGAGCCATCTTCCTGCTCCCAGATAATACCGAAACTGAATACATAGTAAGGCTCATTATCCCAGGTGCTTTCGGATAGCTGATATTTGCCAACCTCAGTATTTTGAGGCAGGTTGAGTGTGACACTTATCGCAGAGGGTGAGCGCCATATTTCCTGGTCTTTTTGCGTGATAATTCCATAGCGCCCGGAATCTATACGATTAAATTCGGGATCTTGCAATAGGGACGGCATGGTTAGTTGGTTGTTCTCATCTTCTGCTGCTGCGGCGAGCAATGCATAAATATGAGTTTTAAGCCGTTCTTTCAAGGCATTTTCAACGCTGTTCTGAAACGCACGGTCTAAAATATATCCCGTTAGGCCGAGAAAAATGAGTAAGAATGCAAATGCGCTGACGATCAGGCGTCCGCGTAGCGATTGCATACTCTGCTTTAGCATAGCGTTAAATCCATTTTTCTATAAGGGTACTTCTATATCCTGGTTGAAGCGATAGCCCTGACCGCGCATCGTGATAATTGGGTTCATTTGGCCGGTCGGATCCAGTTTTTTACGCAGGCGCCCGACGAAAACTTCGATGACGTTACTGTCGCGGTCAAAATCCTGGTCATAGATATGCTCCGTCAGTTCAGTTTTGGAAATCACTTTGTCCGGGTGCAACATGAGATACTCCAATACCTTATATTCATAGGAGGTCAGATTCAGAACTTGCTCATTGCTGCTGACCTGCTGGGCAGAGGTGTTGAGCTCTATCGGGCCGATGCATAGGGCCGGACTGGCCAGTCCGGCAGAGCGGCGTACTAGTGCATTGAGTCGTGCCTTGAGCTCCTCCATATGAAAAGGTTTGACCAGATAATCGTCGGCACCGGCCTCCAGGCCTTCTACTTTGTCCTGCCAGTTTCCTCGTGCAGTGAGTATTAGAATGGGGAAGGCTTTGTTCAGTTGGCGTAGTTTTTTGATTAACTCAATACCATTGAGTTTGGGAAGGCCGATGTCAATGACGGCTATATCATAGCTATACTCAGTGCCAAGGAACAGACCTTCCTGGCCGTCCTCTGCGCCGTCTACGCTGTAGCCGGATTTAGATAGAGCCTGTTTTAGTTGATCTCTGAGCTGCGGTTCATCTTCTACAACCAAAATGCGCATAGTGTTAGCCCTTGCTTTTCCTATAGGCAGCCACGCTGATAAATGTAACTCGCCCCTGGGGAGTCAGCATCTTGACCTTATAGACGGGGGGTGATTTCTTAATTAGCTGCGCAGACAGCACCTTGCCTTTTTGTCGACGCTTGGCAATAGCAATGGCTTGATCTTTTGATATCAGGCTGTTCTCAGCGAGAAGGATTAAGGGTGCTTGCGTCGCAGCTGTGCTGATGGGTGCCAGTGTGGCCCCTGTCATCAACAGCAATGCGACGAGTATCGAGGTTGGCTTTAGTTTGGTTGCATCAACCATTTATCTTACCTGTGTGTTGCATTCACGCTGAGTTTATCCCACATTGCTTCCCTGCGTCGATACCCGTCCAGGCTTTGCCGATATTAATAGCGATAGCTGGCAGGCTCATAATCTTCATAAACCGGTGTTACCGAGATTTTGACTTTTATTCGGTCTCCCGGGTGTTGTCTTGTTTCGGTACTATAGGTCTCACCCTTATATCGATAGAAAACCTGGTAGCCGACTATCCTTTCTTCATTGTGATAGTCTTGATAGGTTTTACACACCTCTTGCGACGTATAGTATGTGTCTGCAGGGCGGTTGACTCTGCGGCCTATATCGCGGCCAATTGAGCCACCGAGAAGTGCGCCCACTACCACGCCCGCACGCTTGGCATCTTTATGGTGCCCCAGTTCGTTGCCTATTGCGCCACCGATGACCGACCCTAGCAGGGTTGGGGTGGCCGAGCGGTGCCCTCGGAATTCCCGGTGTGCGACCTGTTCCTCCCAGCATTCCTGGCGGGGATTGCTGACGCGGATCTGCTTGGTGATAGGTTCCACTTCCACGACTTTGGCGTAATCATAGCTGGAATTCTGCTTGGCCAAAGCATGCCCGCTGTAGCCTAATAAAAGCGCGAGGCCTAGCGTTGATATTCTGTTCATTTGCCTTCTCCTTCTCTATTAACGCTTGTTGTAGGGCAAGATTAGTAGGGTGAAGCTGAACTCAAGCTGAATCATTTGCCAATTTAAATAGATGTCGCTACAGTGCCGCTGATACTCATTAATCAGCGCGTTGATATGACTCCGTTACAGCGTTACCAGAAGGATCTTGATAATAAATTGCTAGTGCCCGATGCTGCGCAGCTTTTGGCTGTGCAACATTTGCAACGGCTGTTTGATGATCTTTTGATGGCACAGGAATTTCGTCCTAAACGGTCAATAATAGAGCGAACTTTTCTTCGTGCCAGACAAACAAAGAAGGAACCGCAAAAAGGGGTGTATTTCTGGGGTGGCGTGGGCAGAGGTAAAACCTATCTCATGGATGCTTTCTATGACAGTCTGCCCTTTGAAAACAAACTGCGTTCACATTTTCACCGTTTCATGCAAATGGTGCATCGCAAGCTAAAAGGTTTGGAAGGCCAGAAAAATCCACTGCAGCGAATCGCTCAGGAATTAAGCGAGCAAACCTGTGTG
>CBDUGR010000191.1:0-5187 GCA_965366515.1 uncultured Gammaproteobacteria bacterium
TTGCCCAATATCCCTGGGCGCCATCACCTGAATCGAAGCAGCATCCATAGCCACTGCAGAACCATTGCCCAGCAGGTTATTGATTTTATCTGATACGCGTTTTGCTGTGGTAAAGTCAGGACTATCCAGATTGAAAGTCAAGGTGTCACTGCTGGCAAAGGAGTTGGGAACCAGCCGCTCTACCGTCGCACCTCCTGGAATGCGACCAACACTGGGCACATTCACAGTGATTCGTGAACCATCGGCTCCGGCAGCGCCAAAACCACCCACTACCAGATTTCCCTGGGCAATTGCATAAACCTGGTTATCCAGTCCTTTTAGGGGTGACGCTATCAAAGTACCGCCGCGTAGACTCTTGGCATCTCCCAAGGAAGATACAGTGACATCAATTTTTTGCCCTGGCTTTATGAAAGGACTTAGCTCGGCATGGATGGTCACCGCTGCCACATTTTTTGATTTGGGGTCAACATTTGCCGGAATGATCACGCCAAATTGCGCCATCATATTTCTAAACGTCTGTTTGGTGAAAGGCGTTTTATCACCGGTACCGTCAAGACCGACCACCAATCCATATCCAATCAGCTGGTTAGTTCTAACGCCCGCCACTGAAGTAATGTCTTTTAGTCGCTCTGCCAGTGCCAAAGGTGCCTGGAGGGCCAACAGTGCTATCAGGAATGGAATACCCAGCCTTTTCATCAAACCGCCCTGCATTGCTGTATTGCTCATTGTTGTACTCCAAAAATTCCGGCTATAACGGCCAAAGGGGGCTATTAAAGAATCGGGTGAGCCAGCCCATGGTGTTTGCATGCGCCAATTCTCCAGTTTGACTGTAGGCAATACGCGCATCGGCAATTTTTACAGACATCACACTATTATCCGCTGCGATATCATCAGGTCGCACCAGGCCGCTAATTCGAATGTATTCATCGCCCCGGTTTAAGCGAATCCACTTCTCTCCGCGAATTCTCAGGGTACCGCTGGCTAACACTTCGGTGACCGTCACACTGATACTACCGTTCAAACTATTTTTCTGATCGCTGTCTGCTTCCCCTTTAAACGCCAGTTCGTTATCCACACTAGACTGAAAACCAAAGTCAGTGACTCTTTGAAACAAAGTGGGCTCAGGAACTTTGGTTTCAGACTCTTTCTTCACTTCCGTTTCTGTTTCCTTCTTTGCTGTCGTATTCTCAATCAATAGCACCGTTAAAATGTCACCCACATTTCTCGCAGTGCGATCTTCGAAAAAAGACACCTTGCTATATCCATTTGACTGCGGTGTCTGAAAAATAGCCCCATTGGTTTGGCGTGGCGCCATAAGTTGCGTTTGTTCCACCGGTGCGAACTCAGGATCGTTCGGCTGAGGCTCTAGCTGCAAACGTCCACAGGCGGCGTTCAGCACCAACATCAGCATAAGTATAATCAGCTTTAGCCATTGACTTGCGTTAGCCACTAGCGGGCCACTGAAGCGCTGCTGTGCAGGCTGAGTATCGAATGGCTTATTGTATTGAGTCTGCAACATAACTAGTCACCAATTACAGTGTTTGTCCGACAAACTGAAGCATTTGATCTGATGCTGAAATAACCTTGGTATTCATTTCGTAAGCACGTTGAGTGGTAATCAGATTTACCAACTCCTCCACCACACTGACGTTGGAATTTTCCAATACTCCCTGTTCCAAGGTACCAATTCCATCCTGACCGGCGGTACCTGTAGTCGGTGTGCCGCTTGCTTGCGTCTCGCGAAAAAGGTTTCCACCTATAGCTTCCAGTCCAGCCGGATTAATGACATCCGCTAGCTGGATATTACCTATCTGTGTAGGTGATACCTGACCGGCAATGGTCGCACTGACCACGCCATCACTACCGATGGTAATTTGCGTGGTGTTGCTGGGGACTGTAATCGCCGGTTCCAGGGGAAGGCCCAGAGAATTAACAATTTGCCCGTCAGAATTGGTTTGAAATTGACCATCGCGGGTATAGGCCACAGTGCCATCGGGCGTCAATATTTGAAAAAACC
Source organism: uncultured Gammaproteobacteria bacterium (assembly GCA_965366515.1). GTDB lineage: Bacteria > Pseudomonadota > Gammaproteobacteria > Pseudomonadales > IMCC2047 > JAJFKB01. The sequence goes on from CBDUGR010000191.1 coordinate 2,018, forward strand.
CTCGGCCATTGATGGCCATATCCAGCGGTTGCTCGGTGACCTGCAGGTTACCTTTGGTATGAACTTTTTGCGTGGCGACGGTTCGCACACCCGTTCCCAATTGCAACCCTGAGGGCAGCTGATCACTCTGCGAAGATTGCGCGCCCGGTTGTTTATCCACCTGGTAGAGCAGATCCTGAAACACCGCACGATCTCTTTTAAAACCGGTGGTACTGACATTCGCCAGGTTGTTGGAAATAGTCGACAGCGCTTTATCCTGTGCGCTTAATCCCGTTTTACTAATCCAGAGTGACGCTAACATATCACCTTCTCCTAATTGTCCCGTTGCCTGACTTTATCTCTGTGTGGTGCTGCAGGCGGTGTTGATTACTTACTTTACTCATCTGTTTACTGACTCTTTATCGATTGAAGACAATTGCCTATCAAGACTTCTGTTTACCAATACCTTATCAAGACATCTGCAAGAGTCGTGCCGCTGCCTCTGAATTTTGCTCCGCGTTACTCATCATCTTGATTTGCATCTCAAACTGACGTGAAAGCGAAATAATTTCGGTCAATGTTTCAACGGCGTTAACGTTGCTTCCTTCGAGAAAACCAGACTCCAGGCGAACGCTGGCATCTGCCTCCAAATCCTTGCCATCTCTGGCGTACATCAATCCATCCTCACCCTTGTAGAGGTTGGCGCGATCAGGATTCACCAGCTTGATCCTGTCAACTTCCGCAATTTCCTGTGCTTTCGCACCCAGCGGCCGCACCGAAATGGTTCCATCTATACCGATATTGATGCCCTGCGATGGTGGCAATGAAATTGGAGCGCCATTGCCCATCACCGGCAATCCGCTGCCGTTACGTAGTATCCCATTAACATCAACGGTCAGATCACCGGCACGCGTATAGGCCTCTGAGCCATCCGGATTCTGTACAGCGATCCAGCCATCACCGGGAATTGCCACATCCAGATCACGCCCGGTTTCTTGCAAAGCTCCAGCGTGCATTCTCGTTGCCGGTCGCTCGGTCATTGCATAGACACGACTGGGAAAAGTTTCGCCAAATACCGGCATGGCTCTGGCCTGTGCATAGTCCGCACGAAAACCAGTAGTCGCGGCATTCGCCAGATTATTGGCATGGATAGCCATGCCGGTCATATTCTGGCTCGCCCCGGTCATGGCAACATATAGGGATTTATCCATTGCTCACTACTCACCTGTTATTCATGAAAGAAAAGTCTGTTATGGGTTTGCCTTGGCAACCCATCACAAACATTAATCTTATCGAATATTGATAATCGACTGAGTCACCGTTGACTCGGTTTCAATCGTTTTGGCGCTCGCCTGGAAGTTTCGTTGCGCTACAATCAAGGCCACTAATTCCTCCGAAAGCTCAACATTCGAGTCCTCTAAAGCCCCAGACTGAATTACACCGAGCGCCGCAGTACCTGGAGATCCTACGTTGGGCGTTCCAGATTCAAAAGTTTCTGCCCAGGAAGAATCTCCCTGAGGAGACAGCCCCTGTGGATTATTGAAGTTGGCCAATGCGACCTGACCCAGTGTTCTCGATTGACCATTGGTGTAGCGCGCAAAAATAACGCCCTCAGCTGAAAAATCGACACCGGCCAAACGTCCCTGGGAAAATCCATTTTGGGTGATATCATTCACGGAAAATGCTCCCCCGAATTGGGTGGTACCACCGATATCGATCACAAAGTTTGAACTGGTCAGTGGATCTGGAAAAGGGAAAGTGGTCAACGCCCCATCGCCAACATCAGCGCCATTGGGTGCACCGGTAGAGTCCGCAGGCGTCCAGTCCGTAATCGGACCAAACGGCTGAGCCGCGCTTAAAGTACCATCGGTATTGAAAGTGACACTAAAGGGCGTACCACCAGCCACATCCTGACCATCGATCTGTACATGCATATTCCAGGTATTGACCGTCGCCTGTTTAACAAAATACTGCGTCATCACATGTGGATTCCCAAGACTGTCAAAAATAGTCACTGAGGTCGCATTGTTAAACGTATCGGTATTGGTAGCATCAAAGGGAGATCCAGCCGGAGGCAACGAAGTTGCGTCCAGGTTAATCAGGCTTTGAATCTCGGTAGTACGAATCGGATCCAGGTTATCTGTTTGTATACGCAGATTACTCAAGTCACTATCCAGACCACCGGATGCGGTGCGCGCAAAACCTTGCAGGTTACCACCGGAATTATTGACCAGGTATCCATCCCGATCCAGGCTCAACAGGCCTGAACGTGAATAAACCTGCTCCCCCTGCTGATCCATAATAAAAAAGCCATGACCGTTAATCGCCAGATCAAGTGCGCTGTTGGTAAAGGAAATGTTACCCTGGGAAAACTGTTGCGAGACGTTAGCCAGCAACACACCACTACCCACAGAGTTACCACCGCCGCCAACCACCGAAGCGGCATAGACATCAGCAAATTCAGCCCGGGATGCTTTAAACCCGGCTGTGCTGGCATTGGCGATATTATTACCAATCACGTTCAAATCAGAGCTGGCCGCTCGTAAACCAGAAATCGCGGTATTAAATGCCATGGTGCTCTCCTTCTATTTTTTACTAATTAATTTGTGATATTTCGTTGAGTGCTATGGAGCCCAACGACCCCTCTAAATTCAGAATCACACCACCCGATTGTCCGGTGGTGACACTGTCTACATTGGCGTTCACCATGGCCACAACCTGCTGACTGCCATCACTGAGGTCAGCATCTGCGACGATTCGATAATGCCCAGAAGGCATGGCTACGCCGTTACTATCAAATCCATCCCAGCTAAAATTCACCTTCCCGGACGAGTGTGAACCCATTGGAATCTGTCGCACCAGTGCGCCTGTCTGATCGAATACATTCACCATCAAATTGGCCGTACTGGCTGGCAAATCGACCGACCCCGTCAACGGTGCGCCTATATTCAGCTGCCCCACATCACTGGGTATCTGTACACTTCGGCCAACCAGCGCGGTTGCCTGCAGCGCCTGGTTAGAGAGCATGCCGGAACTAAACTGTTCCAAGGTTAAATTCAGCTTTTCTACACCTTCCACGGTACTGAATTGTGCCAACTGCGACAGGAACTCCCCATTGTCCTGGGGCGACAATGGATCCTGGTTGTTCAACTGTGCTACTAACAGCTTCAGAAAATCCGATTCGCCGCTGT
>CBDUGR010000192.1:0-5182 GCA_965366515.1 uncultured Gammaproteobacteria bacterium
CGTCAGGTGGTCGTTGGTTTGCCTGACATTCGTGGTCGTGAACAGATTATCAAAGTGCATATGCGCAAAGTTCCCCTGGATGAAGATGTAAAGGCTGGAGTGATAGCTCGGGGTACACCTGGTTTTTCCGGTGCGGATCTGGCAAACCTGGTAAATGAAGCCGCACTGTTTGCAGCTCGTTCCAGCAGGCGCACGGTCAGTATGCAGGAATTCGAATTGGCCAAAGATAAAATCATGATGGGCGCTGAGCGGCGATCAATGGTGATGTCAGAGGAAGAAAAACGCAACACAGCCTACCATGAGGCAGGCCACGCGATTGTCGGGCGATTGGTGCCAGAACACGACCCTGTCTATAAGGTAAGTATTATTCCCCGAGGGCGAGCGCTGGGCGTGACCATGTTCTTGCCTGAAGAAGATCGCTATAGCCATAGTAAACGATCACTGATCAGCCAGGTATGTAGTCTGTTTGGTGGACGCATTGCTGAAGAGATGATTCTCGGTAGTGATGGTGTAACTACCGGGGCTGCCAATGATATCCAGCGTGCAACTTCCATGGTGCGTAACATGGTTACCAAGTGGGGACTGTCAGAAAAAATGGGTCCTTTGATGTATGAAGAGGATGACGGTGAGGTTTTTCTGGGTCGATCTGCAGCTGGCCATCAAAGCCATGTCTCTTCTGAGACTCGACGCCTGATTGATGAAGAGGTGCGCACTATTATCGATAGTTGCTACAACGATGCACGGGAGATTCTGCAGAATAATCTCGATAAGTTGCATGCTATGTCTGATGCGCTGATGCTCTATGAAACACTCGACGCTGATCAGTTAGATGACATCATGGATGGTAAAGCGCCGAGACCACCTGCTGACTGGGATGGCGGTGCCCCGGGTTCCTCAAATACCGATTCAACCGATGTGCAAAGTGATTCCAGCGCCAAGAAACCTGAAGATCCACCCGGCCGCCCGGCCGGCGAGCATTAATAACCAAGTTTGATGCATAAGCCATTACCATGGCGGAGCTGATAGAAACCAGTTGCCCGCGGTCGCTTGCATGCGGCGATCGCGAGCTCGATCTTAGTCGGCCTCACGTTATGGGTGTATTAAACGTCACGCCCGACTCATTTTCCGATGGCGGACGCTATTTCAGCGGAAATAAGCCAGACCTAACTAAGTTGCTGAATAGGGCTGAGGAGATGGTTGCTGAAGGCGCCTCAATTATTGATATTGGTGGGGAGTCGACTAGGCCCGGAGCCGCAGCGGTTTCGATACAGCAGGAGTTGGATCGCGTTGTCACCGTTATTGAGGCTGTTGCCGCTCGGTTACCGACCATTATTTCTGTGGATACCAGTACTGCCCAGGTGATGCTTGAGGCGAAATCTGCTGGTGCGGGCTTAATTAATGATGTGAGAGCGCTAACGCGTTCTGGAGCTATGCAAGCTGCAATAGAAACCGGTTTGCCTGTTTGTTTGATGCATATGAAGGGTGAACCAGACTCCATGCAGAGTAAACCCGAATACGAAAATGTCGTTGCGGAAGTTCTCGCTTATCTGCAGGCGCGCATTGACTGCTGTCAGGCAGCAGGGTTGTCCCGAGAAAAAATTATTATCGATCCAGGCTTTGGGTTTGGTAAAACGCTACAACATAATCTACAGTTACTTAACAATCTGGATGAGTTTAGTCGTCTGCGATTACCCGTCCTGGTGGGTATGTCGAGGAAATCTATGATTGGCCAATTGCTCGACAATGAAACGGGTGAGCGACTTTATGGAAGTCTTGCGCTGGCAGTGCTAGCCGTTGCTAAAGGCGCGCATATTGTCCGTTGTCATGATGTTGCTGCGACCTGGGATGTACTTCGAGTTGCGGCTGCTGTGGCGCGTGAAACTAAAATATAATACGGTTGAGATCTAATGTTTAGTAGGTGTTATTAATTATGGGGAAGAAATATTTTGGTACGGACGGTATTCGTGGGCGAGTAGGCGAGGCACCTATTACGGCTGAATTTATGCTGAGATTAGGGTGGGCCGCGGGACGAGTGTTTGCTGACCAGGGCTACAGTCACATTCTTATCGGTAAGGACACTCGAATATCGGGTTACATGTTCGAGTCGGCATTGGAGGCGGGCATTATATCCGCTGGTGTTAATGTCAGCATGTTGGGACCTATGCCCACGCCGGCCATCGCCTATTTAACAAGAACCTTTCACGCGCAAGCCGGAATTGTAATCAGTGCTTCGCACAATCCCTACCATGACAACGGTATAAAGTTCTTTTCAGGCGAAGGCAAGAAATTGCCTGATATGTTGGAATATGCCATTGAATCGGAGTTGGAAAAACCTCTGCATACGGTAGAGTCGAGTTCGTTAGGTAAAGCGAACCGGGTAATCGATGCTGGTGGACGTTATATAGAGTTCTGTAAGAGTACGGCTCCCACAGGGATTGATCTCGATGGGCTGCGTATTGCGGTGGATTGTGCCAATGGCGCGACCTATCAGGTAGCACCAGCTGTGTTTGAGGAGTTGGGTGCCAAAGTGACGGCGATTGGTGTTAAGCCGGATGGCCTGAATATTAATGAGAATTGTGGCTCAACCAAGCCGGAGTTACTGCAAAAAACAGTGATTGAGAATGGCTGTGATTTAGGTATAGCCCTGGACGGTGATGGTGATCGTTTATTGATGGTTGATCACAAGGGTGAAATTTTAGATGGTGACCAACTGGTTTATATTATTGCCCGCCAGCTGCATAGGGATAATGCTATGTGGGGAGGCGTAGTTGGTACGCTAATGAGTAATCTGGGGCTGGAGCTGGCCCTGAAGGAACTCGGTATACCCTTTGCTCGAGCAAAGGTGGGCGACCGTTATGTGCTGGAGCAGTTAGTTAAATATGGCTGGCTGTTAGGTGGTGAATCGTCAGGCCATATTATTTGTCTCGATAAGGCAACTACCGGAGATGGTATTGTCGCGGCATTGCAGGTGTTGGGTGCCGTTACGCGAAGTGGAAAATCGTTGCATGAGTTAAAACAGGGAATGGCGGTCATGCCGCAAACCATGGTGAATGTGCGCATGGCGGAACGCTGTGATCCGACTCAGGATAAGGCTGTGCAACAGGCGGTTGCGGAAACGGAACAGAAACTCGGAGACCAGGGGCGGGTATTGTTGAGGTTGTCAGGTACCGAGCCTCTGGTGAGGGTCATGGTTGAAGGTATCGATGAATCCCTGGTCAACCAATTAGCAAATGAGCTGGCTGGATCGGTCGAACAGGCGATGGGCTAAGCTCGATTCAAGGCGACGCAAAAGCGAATATAAAATACTTGTGTAAACACAGGCCCTATCTGGCTTGTAACTTAGCTTCAACTTAGATAGTATTGGCGCCCTTCGCGAAAGGGTGGCATTGCGTATGCGGCGTAAACTGGTAATAGCAAATTGGAAGATGAATGGTCATCGAACCATGGTTGATCAATTGCTCACCGGTTTGCAAACCCGTTTGAGCGAGTTAAACGTGCAGGTGGTTATTTGTCCGCCGGCGGTATATTTAGATCAGGCGCAGGCGCTGCTAGAGGGTTCCCCAATTAGTCTGGGGGCGCAAAATGCAAGTGAGCATGTGGCAGGTGCTTATACCGGCGAAATATCAGCTCAGATGTTGCGTGAATTCGGATGTGATTACGTACTTTTGGGGCATTCCGAGCGGCGCAGTATCTACGGCGAATCAGATGCAGTCGTTGCGCAAAAAATGGTTGCCGCTCTGAAAGAACGGCTAACTCCGGTACTTTGTGTGGGAGAGAGCGACGCAGAACGGGCATCGGGTAAAACCGAGCAGGTGGTAAGTCGCCAGCTTAATGCGGTGATTAAAGCTGTTGGGATAGAGGCATTTTCCGATATTGTGGTGGCCTATGAGCCGGTTTGGGCAATAGGTACGGGTAACACAGCAACACCAGAGCAGGCGCAGGCGGTCCATCATCACATAAGACAGCAAATTGCGTCGCTGAGTGAGAAGATAGCAGCGGATTTAACGTTGCTTTATGGCGGCAGTGTCAATGCAGACAATGCTGCTGAATTATTTGCAATGCCGGATATTGACGGCGGTCTGATCGGTGGAGCTTCGCTCGATGAGCAGGCATTCACTGCGATATGTAACGCAGCAGGTTAGAAAATGGAAAATATTATATTAATTGTACATGTGCTGTTAGCTCTTGCCGTTGTCGGTCTGGTGCTATTGCAGCAGGGTAAAGGCGCAGACGCTGGTGCTTCCTTTGGTGCGGGTGCTTCTCAAACCGTATTTGGCAGTCAGGGCTCGGGTAATTTTCTAACGCGCACCACTGCAGTATTGGCGACGCTGTTTTTTATTACCAGTTTCGCGTTGGCGGTGTATGCAAAACAAAAGGCAGCGGAGGAGTCCAATATAGGCATTCCTGACTCAGCGCTCATTGAGCAACAACAGCGAAATGCTGCGGAACCTGAATTGCCAGTGGAAGAATTGGAGCAGAACCTGCCTCAGAGTGACCTGCCCGCAATCGAATCTGGGGGCACAGATCTGCCTGTAGTCGATTAGCAAAATTATGCCGGAGTGGTGGAATTGGTAGACACGCTATCTTGAGGGGGTAGTGGCCTATGGTCGTGCGGGTTCAAGTCCCGCCTTCGGCACCAATCAACTTTCCGATAACTTCCGGGAAAGTTTAAAAATAAAGTAAAAACAATGAGTTATCGAAATTTTAGTTTATTATCTTCTAGTAAGATGTGTTGACAGCCTAAAGAAATGACGGTATTTTGGGCGGTATCTACGGTTCAATTAGGGAAGATACCGTCACATGGCTTTGGTGGACACACGCGTTAGAGAAGCAAAACCCCGCAATAAAGATTACAAGTTATCCGATGGCGGCGGCATGTATTTGCTGGTCAAGAAGAACAGCGGCAAATACTGGCGTATGGATTACCGCTATCTTGGTAAACGAAAAACCCTCGCCCTCGGCGTATATCCCCAAGTCAGCCTGAAAGATGCCCGCGAAAAGTTACGCCTCGCTAAAATCCTATTGAGTAACGATCAAGATCCCAGCACGATCCGCAAAGAAGAAAGGCAATCCAGGTTAACCAATAACTTCGAAGCTGCCGCACGTCAATGGTGGGAGCACTGCCGGGAGACCTGGAGCAAACGCCATGCTGCCAGAGTGCTCAAGCGTCTTGAAGATAATG
>CBDUGR010000193.1:0-5149 GCA_965366515.1 uncultured Gammaproteobacteria bacterium
GAGCTCGGTTATTTTGCTGGTAGCATGGCGACTTAATGCGAGGGGCAGGTCATCACTCATAATGCCGCGACCATTATCTCTAACCCGGATCAGCCGCACGCCACCCTGCTCAATATCCAGGTCAATCTGCCGGGCTCCCGCGTCCAGTGAATTTTCGAGCAGTTCTTTGACCACGGAGGAGGGGCGTTCAACAACCTCACCCGCAGCGATTTGGTTCGCCAGTCGCGGCGAAAGAAGTTTAATTCGTGACATTTTTGATAGCGCTAATACTTGGTCGTTTAATTGTCTGCCGGTTTATCGGAGCACCATGTTAATAGAAGCGCCATGCTATTAATAGCAGTTAGAGACCTTTGCATAACTGCTGCGCTCGGCAATACGGCGCAAAAAACCGATTTAGAATCTATGACGAGGGTATTTGAATGACCTGTCCGACCCTTATTTCATCGGATTTCAAACCATTAAGCGATTTGATACGGCCAGTAGAAACCCGGTTGCGAATAGCAATTTCCGACAGCGTATCTCCACGGGCAATCCGGTACTCCCGAGCATTCATTTTCAGCTCCTGCTGCCACGCGAGATAGGTACCGGGCGGAGGGCTTTCTGAAAAGAAGGATTGCACGCCACGATAGATCGCCTTGGCAATAGCCCTCTGGTGAGTCCGACTATTCAAACGCTTCGCCTCCTGGGGGTTGGATATAAAGCCGGTTTCAACCAATATCGAAGGAATATCCGGTGATTTAAGTACGACAAAACCAGCCTGCTCCAACTGCTTCTTATGCAACCGCGTCACTTTACCCAGTTCTGCGACCACTTGGCTGCCAGCAGCTACGCTGGCACGCATGCTCGCCGTCATTGACAAATCCAACAGCACTCCGGCGAGCACGTCATCCTTATCATCAAGACTTACGCCCCCCACACCTCCGATTAAATCTGCACTGTTCTCAGACTCTGCCAGCCAACGAGCCGCTTCGCTGGTCGCACCGCGCTTCGACAGAGTATAAACAGAGGCACCCTTGGCCTGAGGGCTCTTAAAGGCGTCGGCATGAACAGAAATCATCATATCCGCTTTACTATCACGAGCTATTTTAGTACGGCTGCGCAATCCCACATAGTAGTCACTCTTTCGAATCATCACTGGCCGATAACCCATATGCGCGCCGAACAGATTCTCCAAATCCCGCGCTATTGCCAACACCACAGCTTTTTCCCGAATTCCATGAGCACCAATCGCGCCGGGGTCATCGCCCCCATGCCCGGCGTCAATAGCGATGATCACATCTCGTTTATCGCTTAGTGTTTTGGTAACTGCCGGCGGCTGAGTTTTTTTCGCTACAGGATAAAGGTCTACCACCAGTCGATTGCCATACTGTTGGTTGGGAGGCAATACAAAACTACGAGGTTTTATTTTGCCATTTAAATCAAGCACCACTCGTAAATCGGTGCTGTTGCGCGCCGCATACCTTACACCCTTTACCAATTGAGGCGGCAACTGCAGCGACTTCAGATCTATTTTGGCCGTGGCGTTTTCGATGTCAATCACCAGACGCTGCGGATCACTCATCACAAATAGCTTATGCTCAACCGGATTCGAGACATCAAATACAATACGAGTATGATCGGGTGCCGGCCAAATACGCACACCACTAATGCTGGTGGCTGCCGCAACGGGCTGCACAATCAACAGAAAGCTGACAACAAGAACACTAATTAGCCGCATAAATGGAATCATTGTTTTTTGTTTGATGTTAAAAATGTAGTATAAATCAAGCAATTACGCAAAATTAAATAGTTGTCATCTTAGCAGATAGCCGGTCGCCCATCTCCGTATAAGCCTTGGCACAAAGCATGCGTTCCAAACCAATCATCTTTATCTGAATTTCCAGGTCAGGCTCTCCCAGCAACCCCTGTGCCATTTCAGGCCACTCCACCAGACAGATAGATCCGCCGTCAAAATAATCGCGATACCCGATATACTCTAACTCCGATGGATCCGCTAGTCGGTACAGATCAAAATGATAAAGCGTAGCCACCTCTAACGGGTAGGGTTCCACCAGAGTGTAGGTCGGGCTTTTTACCCTTCCCCGATACCCTAGCGCTTCAATAATATAGCGACAGAGCGTTGTTTTACCGGCGCCCAGATCTCCCGACAGATGCAGAACTGCCCCCGGCGCCAGAGCATTCGCCAGTTCAGTTGCCAGCTTTTTGGTGGCCGACTCGTCACTAATGTCTATCTTACTCCACGGCATTAACCCGCTACTCCCTCATTAACCGGGATTAACCAGGTTACGTAAGTGGGGCAGCAAATCAGTCGCCAACATCCCTCGCTGCCCGCTTTGAGCCACGCGATCTGCGGCTGCCGCATGCAAACTCACACCGAGCTGAGCGGCCTGATAAAGACCAAATCCCTGCGCGATCAAACCTCCCAACACGCCGCTCAGCACATCACCCATACCACCGCTGGCCATGCCCGGATTGCCGCTTGAACAGACGGCCATATCAGTTAATTCAGGCCCACAAACCAAACTCCCTGCTCCCTTTAACACCGCCACGCCACCATAGCACCTCTGCAACTGTCTGACCGCATCAAATCGATCCCGTTGCACCTGAGCCGTAGTTTGCTGCAGCAATCGTGCTGCCTCCCCCGGATGCGGCGTAATAATCCAATTATCGTTATGGCTGTCAAGCGCCTGTCCGGATGCGATCAAATTTAACGCATCAGCGTCCACCACCAGCTTTTTCTGGCTCGACAATACGACCCTAAGCAGCTGCTCTGACCAAGCGTTCTGCCCCAGCCCTGGACCAATCACAACAACGTCAGCGTCGGCCAGCAAGGGCTCCAAATCCTGTCCTGAATCGACACCATGTGCCATAACTTCGGGACACCTGGCCAGAATACCTGCCAAGTGATCCGGCCGCGTGGCCAAGGTTACCAGTCCCGCACCAACACGACATGCAGCCTGCGATGCCATCAGTGCGGCTCCACCCATACCCAGATTGCCACCGACGACCAGCACCCGTCCAAAATTTCCTTTATGCGCATCACGCTTACGTCTCGGAAGTAATTTGGAGAGCACTAAAGCATCCACACGACTGGCGCTAGCTACTACTTTATCAAATACCTGATCAGGCACCTGCAAATCATCAAAATACAAATCCCCGCATCTATCAGAACCGCTACCCGTCAGCAAGCCCTGCTTCAGACCAATAAAGGAGATGGTGGCATCAGCAATAACCGACCGGCCTAAAACAGTTCCAGTATCAGCGCACAACCCGGACGGGATATCTATTGCCAGTATTGGTTGTTGCGATGCGGCCATGATCTCTATAGCGTCTAGGTAGGAGCCGGTCACGTCTCCAGTAAGTCCAGTACCCAGCAGCGCGTCAACAATCACATCTCCCTGGACCGTAACACCGCTTTCAAATGGATCAAATGTGACGCCCTCCTGACGCGCCCAGTCACAAGCGAGTTTAGCATCCCCCCGCAATTTACCCTCTGCGCCAACCTGTATTAACTGCACAGCCAGCCCACTTCGCAGCGCCAGCCCAGCCACAATGTACCCATCACCCCCGTTGTTGCCTGAGCCGCACCAGACACTGATCGACTCCGCTTGAGGCCACTGTTTCCGCAGCAACTTCAACGCTGCCTCTCCGGCTCGGCGCATTAATCTGATACCCGGAATATCAAAATCCTGTATCGCGCTTCGATCCAATTCCCGGGTCTGGTTGGCGAGATAAAGTCGGGTGGGCAGCTCCTGCTGTTCAGTCATCTTTAATTTTGATCCATTGGTTTGTTATCGAATAGTAGCCCGAATATTTCACCAGCACACCTAAAATAGCTCTGAAGCCCCTATGCACATTGGCTTTGATTTAAAATATTGGCGCCTAGCGAAAAATCGGGGCTAGTACGCTATTATGGCACAACAATTCCGTATTTTTCAGTACCTCACAATAATCGCAATGCAAATACCAGATCAGGAAAGTTCAAGCCTTATTCAACTGGCCAAAGAGATTAAAATCTGGGGCGCTGATTTTGGTTTCCAGCAGGTAGGCATCACAGACATCCATTTAGCCGAGCACGAACAGCATTTGGCTGAATGGCTTGCGAAGGGGCTTCATGGAGACCTGAATTATATGGCGCAGCATGGTACCAAAAGGAGCCATCCGGAAGAGCTTCTTCCAGGAACGTTGCGCGTAATCTCTGTACGACTGGATTATCTTACCATCGCCCCAAGAACAACGGAGCACCAGCAGCATAGCGAGAATGCAACCATCTCTCGCTATGCGATGGGCCGCGATTATCACAAAATGATGCGCAAACGCCTGGCCAAACTGGCTGAAAAAATTGATGCCCGGGCCAATCAGCACGGCTGCAGAGCATTTGTCGACAGCGCTCCGGTCCTTGAACGAGCATTAGCGGAAAAATCCGGGCTGGGCTGGATTGGCAAAAACACGATGCTGCTTAACCGAAAGGCAGGCTCTTACTTTTTTTTGGGCGAGATTTTTACCAATCTTGCTCTTCCTATTGATCACCCGGAATCAACGAACAACTGCGGCAGTTGTACCGCTTGCCTAAATGCGTGTCCCACACAGGCTTTCGTAGAACCTTATGTGCTGGACGCCCGAAAGTGTATTTCCTACCTGACGATTGAGCTAAAAGGATCAATTCCAGAACAATTGAGGCCACTCATAGGCAACCGAATTTTCGGCTGTGATGACTGCCAAACGGTTTGTCCATGGAATCGGTTCGCACAGTTTTCGGAAGAGGATGATTTCAAGCCACGACATGGACTCGATACTGCCCAGCTACTTGAGTTGCTGAACTGGTCTGAGGAAGAGTTTCTCGACAAAACTGCCGGATCAGCTATACGCCGAGCCGGTTACCAAGGCTGGTTGCGAAACATTGCCGTCGCACTTGGCAATGCAGCAACCAGCAGGGATATCATCGAGGCACTGGAAAATCGTCTGACGGACTCCTCAGAGATGGTGCGGGAGCATATAACCTGGGCGCTAGAAAGACAGCGCGGCAGTTAACGGAAATCCTGTCGCTTTAAGTGCACTTAAAAAAGCGCTTTCGATAATACTCTAGCTCAGCAATTGAGTCTTTGATGTCATCCAGCGCCAGATGAGCACCTTTCTTTTGAATACCATT
>CBDUGR010000194.1:0-5143 GCA_965366515.1 uncultured Gammaproteobacteria bacterium
ATAACTCATACCCACCAGATTCAACGCCACCCGATTCGGATTGGAAACCTTCAATCCAATCTCAAACCGCTGCTCCAAACCTTCGTGCGGCAACATGCGCAGCGAAGTCAGTTTCACGTCTGGCTCTTCAAAATCCATCCGCAAATGGGCACAACCTGACGAAAACAGTAGCATCAAATAAAATAGCGCTTTGAAATAGCATGATAATACTTTCATTTACTGCTCGCTCAAATAATAAGCACGCTGAATACGGTGGCAGAAACTCACCAGATTCGGATACCCCATCGCTACATCAGTCATGGATGAACGCATGGGCGCGAGTATAAACTGAGAAAGAAAACCGTATGCAACTGCATCGAGGCTGCTAACCCGGTCGCCCATAAAATAGCTTTTGTCACCCAACTGTGCGGACAACGCCTCTAGGTCTCGGGTCATAATGATACGAATGTCTGCTTCACTATGACGCCCTATACCCTGCCCTCGTAGATCTCTGATCACACCTTTGCGCACTTTATAAGCAGCGAGATCACGAATTACCGGTGGCAATCCGCCAAAAAAACCTTCTTTTAACTGTGGCCATAGCTGGTCGCTCGCCCAACGACACCAAACCAGACACCAGTAAAGATTTTCATCCATCATTTTACTGAACGCATGAACAACCGCTTTGTCGACCTCAGTCAATTCAGCGTCCAGAGAATCGCCATATTTCTGTTTTAGATATTCAATGATGAAACTCGAGTCAGCAATTTTCTCTCCATCATCTTCGATAAAAGGTAGTTTGCCCTTCGGAGCACGTTTCAGATTATCTATTCCTGACTCTACCGTAAATGGCAGCCCTGTCATGCGCAGATAGACATCGATTTTTACACAAAACGCACTCGGATCTGGTAAATCACCAAACTGCCCAAAATTGTAGAGCTTAATCATGATTCTCTCCCTGACAACCAAATTAAGGAGCCAATATCATTGATTCTTTTATTGTCGAATGCAACTAATAGTTTGCTGCACAGTCCCACACAACATACGCAATTATACGGCCAAAGGAGCTAGCAATGTATTTAACTCGACGCGGTTTTTATTTTTTACATATCCTCGCCGCCGTCTTGACTTCCATCAGCTTATCGCTGGCTGCTCAAGAGGTTCCATTAAGCAAAGCGACTTTCGCAGGCGGCTGCTTTTGGTGCATGGAACCACCTTTTGATAAGCTGGAAGGCGTTATCAGCACCACTTCGGGTTATATAGGGGGCCACAAAAAAAATCCAAACTATCGAGAAGTTTCATCGGGCAGTAGTGGTCACACGGAAGCCGTGCAGGTGATATTCGACAGCAGTAAAATCAACTACGAGCAGCTATTGTTGGTATTTTGGCGGAATATTGACCCCACCACGGCAGACCGCCAATTCTGTGATAGCGGCAGCCAATATAGAACCGGTATTTTCTATCACAATGAGCAGCAAAGAGTCTCAGCAGAAGCTTCCAGGAACGACCTTGTAAAAAGTAAACGTTTCTCTAGTGAAATATTCACTGAAATCACGGCTGCTGATACTTTTTACCCGGCCGAAGACTACCATCAGGATTACTACATCAAAAATCCCGTTCGCTACAAGTATTATCGCTATCGCTGTGGTCGTGACCAACGTCTTGAGCAGTTGTGGGGAAACAGCAATTAGTTGACGGATTCGGCTCTACAACGATAGCAGAGCGACATTTAAGTACGGCATTTTTCTTCCAATTACTATTCCAGGCTGCGCGAGCGGTGTAATCTGTGATATAACGCTGGCTGAATTTTGGAATCCTAACCGGTTCCCCCCTGACACTCTTAACAACCTGTTTAAAACAACCGTGAAAAAAGACCGGATATACGCATCACCGCGCACAGAAATTGAAGCTTTCCAGTTCGATGATAAGGTCGCGGACGTGTTTGAGGACATGATCGGCCGCTCTGTTCCTGGCTACCGTATGATGCTGGAAATGATCGGCGTGATAGCACGCGAACGTGTACTGCCTAATACACAATGCTATGATCTGGGATGTTCCCTGGGCGCTGCGACGTTAAGCATGCGGCATCACTTGCCACATGCCGACTGCAATATTGTCGCTGTGGATAACGCCGCCGCGATGACCCGCCGTTGTTTAGCAAATATTCAAGCTGACAAGTCCTCTACTCCCGTGGAAGTTCGCTGTGAAGATATTTTGGAAACGCCCATTAATAATGCCTCAATGGTGGTGATGAATTTCACACTGATGTTTATTGAACCTGAGTTGCGGCTGCAAATGCTGCGAAAAATTTACCAAGGATTAAATCCACAGGGTGTGCTGATATTGTCCGAGAAAATGAAAGAAGAGGAGCACACTTCGCAAGGCTTACTAACCAGCCTCTATCATGGTTTCAAGCGGATCCGCGGGTACTCGGATCTGGAAATTTCGCAAAAGAGATCAGCACTGGAGAATGTCCTCGTTCCCGAGTCGTTAGAAGCGCATATGGAACGTCTGAAACAGTCTGGCTTTGAGCAACGATCCACATGGTTTAAATGCTTTGGATTTACTTCAATAATAGCCGTTAAATGATTGATTTCAAAAATTTTTACGAGCAGCTAAATCAACAAGGGCTTGCCAACTTCGAGGCGAGCTTCAGCTCTGCAATCGATAAGCATTTCCACCAACGCTACCACGGTGATCTATCTCACTGGCTTGAATCGATTAATAGCTTACCCCAGATTACACCTGACCAGATTGTGCTCAACGAAGATTACGTGACGATAGGTTCTGAACAGCAGGTTGACGCATCGATGCAAAAGCAGATGATGGATTGCCTGAAGCTTTTTCACCCCTGGCGCAAAGGACCCTATAAATTATTTGGTATCGATTTGGATACTGAATGGCGTTCGAATATGAAGTGGCAGAGAATTTCACCTCACATTCAGTCACTCAAAGGACGCAAGGTTCTGGATATCGGCTGTGGCAATGGCTATCACTGCTGGCGCATGCTTGATCATTGCCCACGTTGGGTTCTTGGTATCGATCCTTCACAAAAATTTATGATGCAGTTTGAAATCATTAAAAGATATGCCGGGGATTTACCTTTGTCATTTCTACCATTAAGAAGCGAAGACCTGCCTTCTGCAATGGCAGCATTCGATACCGTATTCTCAATGGGCGTGCTTTATCATCGAAAATCGCCTTTTGAGCATCTTGAGGAGCTAAAACAGTGTCTGGCTCCCGGTGGTGAGCTGGTTCTGGAAACATTGGTGATAGACGGGGGTGCCCATGAAGTACTGGTTCCCGCTGATCGCTATGCCCAGATGCGTAATGTCTGGTTTATTCCAAGCTGCGAAACATTGAAGATTTGGCTTGAACGTGTTGGTTTTACTCAGGTTAAACTGGTGGATCTAAACCGGACAACGGAAGAAGAGCAACGACGCACAGCCTGGATGCAGTTTCATTCTCTGACAGATTACCTGGACCCTGCTAATCCTTCTTTGACGGTCGAAGGGTATCAAAGCCCAACCCGGGCGACTTTTGTCGCGCAAAAGCCTTAACTCAGGAACTAACCGGGCGGGCTGATATCTTAACTCTATGAGATATTGGATTGTACGAGGACCCAACGTGAATCGCCGCACTTTTGTTCAATTAAGCACCATCGCCATAACCAGCCTGAGCCTTGGGACCCAACTGCGCCTGTATGCCCATCACGGTAATATCAAAAAAATATCTCTCCCCGAGGATGAGTGGCGCAAGAGACTGACTGCTGATCAGTTCCACATTCTGCGCAAGGCCGGCACCGAACACCCCTATAGCAGCGCTTTAAACCACGAAAAAAGAATGGGCACCTACCATTGTGCGGGTTGCGATCTGGCGTTGTTCAACTCAACGGCCAAGTATGATAGTGGTACCGGTTGGCCAAGTTTCTTTGAATCCATTCCTGACCATACCAACACTAAAACAGATTTTAAACTCATCTACCCGCGCACAGAATACCACTGCGCCCGATGCGGAGGCCATCAAGGGCACGTATTTGACGACGGTCCGAACCCAACCGGTCAACGCTGGTGCAATAACGGGCTGGCTCTTAAATTTGTCAGCCAATCCTGACCGACTATTCGCTAATGGGCGACAACCTGTCTCGAAGCTGTGTCAGGTCAAAATAGTCCCGCCAGGCGATAATTTTATCACCGTCCACTTCGAAGCTCCCCATTACTGGAAGCTCAACCCAGCATTCATTAATTAAAAACCGGTCCAGCCTTTCCGTCAGCACAACACCGCTGCTGGTTTCAGCGACCTGCTTGACAACCCATTGCATTTCACTGGTCAAATCATAAAAAGGCTGCACCACTTCACGAATCGCAGCGGCGCCCACCACAGGTTCCAGCGGGAGGTTGTGATAAATAGTGGACTCATCAAAAAACGAAATGATTTTTTCAACATCCTTCTGACAGCAGGCCTCGATAAATTCGAGTACCGTCTTGGTATTGTGTCCTGATTTTTCTTTTTCGAGTTCCATGTCTGTAGCTAAAACCTTAATTTGAATTTGAAACGACTGAACAAGTTAAGCACAAATATAAATAATGGCAACCAAAATCCCTGTCGACACAATTTGGCTTTAGAACACGAAAGCTCGAAGTGAATAAAAACAGATATTATCAATCTGGCGCCGATTGATAATGTAATGGCTGTATTATAATGTTAACCAATAATATACCCGCTTTTTTCTTATAGTCTATTCGCTTTTGCTGCCACTCGGTCTGCCGGGCACCAACTCCGGGTGGAGGTAGGATGAGAGTACCAAGATAGAGTATCGAGAATTAAATGATTAATAGCTAGAATTATGAGCGGCCTTAGCTATTCTTATTAATGAATAGGTAAATGGGAAATTTCAGTATGCTACAGGGCGAGCCCATCACAGCCTCTTACCAGCTGCTAAAAACTATAGTCAATCATGCAACCTCCTGTGTCGCAGCCAAGGACGCGTCGGGGCGGTATCTGTTCGTGAATGGTCAATATGAAAGGCTTTTTAATATCTCAAAGGAAAAATTTATCGGCCACCTGGATGCCGACTACTTCCCCGCCGAAACGGCTGACAAATTTAGAGAAGCCGATCGCGAAGTTCTTCTCCTTCCCCTTCATCGTCCTGACGCTCGGGCTC
>CBDUGR010000195.1:0-5141 GCA_965366515.1 uncultured Gammaproteobacteria bacterium
AGCATGCCGACCCCAACTACCGCCCCGGTGATAAACGACATAAACAACGCCACCAAGATATTTGGCCAGCCCACTAACAGCGCCATCGGCACGGCTAACTTGACATCACCCAGGCCAATCCCACGACCCTCTTGACGCAGATAAAGAATAATACCCCGTCCTTCTGTGGCAATCCGTTTGAGTGCCTCCTGCAGCTGATGTCCACAATCACAACGCAAGCTAAAAAGTGCGTCGCCGGTCAGGCACTCTGAGTGTATGCGGGCCAGCACCGGCTCACCATCACCCACATCACCAAGGGTCAACGCAATATGTTCTTTGCCCGTCTCACTTTCCTCAAAACCGTGAATAGCAAACTTAGCCCATTCTGTGGGCAATTCGGAAGATGCGACATATTGAATTGACACTTAAAACCTCTCTTAGATTAGCAGGGCGTGGATTTTACCAATAGATGGGCAACAAAAGCGAATCAAAAACGCTGAAGGTTTAGCCTGCAACACGCGTTTGAAGCAGTTGCTTGAGCAGCATCAGTACTTTTTAGTTAAGGTCATAATACCTTCTTTTTCACTTAACTCCACGTGATTGAGAAAAGTCATACCCAGTAGTACCGTCGATGGATAGATGCCCTCAAGAACCGCCGCACGCACCTGCTTCACCTCTATCGCGCCCAGTTTCACACTCTTTAAGACTACCGAATAGGATTTCACTATACCTCCGGCTGTGCTCGACGATCCAACCTGTCCTGCGGCAAAATTCACTCCCAGCATTCTTGCCTGAACAGTATTCATCGCAACAGAGGTGGCTCCCGTATCGATTAACATACGTACGGATTTACCATTAATACTGCCGGTGCTCAAGTATTGCCCCCTGGTATTAATTGCAACCGTTTCTGAAACAACTTCCGGCTTTTGAAACCCCTTGCCAATCACTCGGCCCAAGGACAGCTCACGTTGCTGGCCATCAATCAACAGAAGGGCTACCTGGCCATTCACAGCAATCAACTCAACCCCTTCCGGACTGGCGCGACCTACTCGAAGTATGTGCTGCTTTCCTTTCACCTCAATTGCGGCAGCATTTTTAAATAAACCTACTACTCTCACCTCACTCCACTCTACGGCTTTTACGTGAACGCCGCAGAACAACAATATCAGTAGTAGTATTACTCGCATACAACGCTATTCCATTAGATTAAATATGCTATTAAATGTAAACAGAACCCCGCATAAACAGCAGCCAACAGGTCATCAAGCATAATACCTAGTCCACCGGCAACACCTTTATCAACGGCAGCTATCGGCCACGGTTTAAAAATATCAAACAACCTAAACAGCACAAACCCGCAAATAATCCAAAACCAACCCTTTGGTGCCGCTATCATGGTTATCCAATAACCCACAATTTCATCCCATACAATACCCGCATGATCATGCACTCCCAAATCTTCAGCGGTTTTGCCACAGATCTGGATGCCCACCAAAAAGGCAACGAGTACCAACAACAGATAGCTCGCCCAATGCAGGTGCTGAAAGGGTAGATAAAAAAATACCCCTACCAACGTACCAAATGTTCCCGGAGCTACGGGTGCGGCTCCACTACCAAAGCCAAATGCGACCAGGTGTAGCGGATTCCGCCAAATGCTGACTGGCGCGGGATTCATGCCCTTTCCAGATTTCTAAAAATGCTGATAGCCTTTCGCCTTTAATATCGGTACTAATTCCCCTCTATCATCATAGAGGCTGACCCCAGCCCCATCTTGCATGCGCCCGATACAAGTAATGGGCAACTCAAGCCGGCTCGCAATTTCCTTTATCGATGTAGACTTGTCTGCTGGGGCACAAAAACATATCTCGTAATCATCACCACCAGTGAGGGCTAAATCCAGCGCTACAGGAACCCCAAAAGCCGCAACCAACGCCTTCGACAAGGGGATCTCTGTCTGCTCGATTCTTGCCGCTAACCCACTAGCCTTAGCAATATGCCCGAGATCCGCCAGCAAGCCATCTGAGACATCGATCGCTGCTGTGGCAATACCCCGCAAACGCTCACCTAACAGCACTCTGGGTTGCGGCCTCAAGAAGCCAAACTGTAACTCACCTTGGCTGTCGGTATCAGCTTTTTCCTGAATTAACCGTAACCCACCTGCGGAATTTCCAGGCCAGCCTGTGATATAGATAAGATCTCCCTTTTTAGCGCCGCTTCTGCGCAAAGCCTGGCCCTGCGGTACATAGCCCTGAGCCTGGATGCTGATGGTCAAAGACCCACGGGTTGTATCCCCGCCAATCAGCGCGACATTATGCTGCTCTGCCAGATCAAACAATCCCTGACTAAATTCCCGTAACCAATTATTATCTGTATCGGGCAGAGTTAAGGCCAGTGTAAACCAGGCTGGCTCTGCACCCATGGCTGCCAGATCACTCAGGTTCACCGCCAAACAACGGTATCCGATATCATAAGGATCTGTTGCTTTGGGAAAGTGCACGCCGGCTATCAATGTGTCCATTGTCACCGCCAGCTCATGCTGCGTTTTCGGCAACACTATTGCGCAATCATCACCAATACCCAGTATCAAATCCTGACGGTTAACCCGCTGAGCACCCTCGACAAAATAGTTTTGAATCAAGTCAAATTCAGACAACTCCATACCATTACCAGACTTGCCCAGCCTCAAAACTCGCCATCGCGCAGATTGCGAGCTAATTTATCGAGAACTCCGTTTACATATTTATGACCATCCGTTGCGCCAAAAGCCTTCGCCAGATTGACCCCCTCATTAATAATGACTCGGCAGGGGACATCCTTTCTTTCGGCCAATTCGAAAGCACCTATTCTAAGGATAATGAGCTCTATCGGCGTCAACTCCTCTAAAGATCGATCCAGAAATGGCGAAACCAGGTCATCCAAGCGACTGATCTGGGCCGGAATCCGGTGCAGTAGCTCGCCAAAATAATCCTGATCAACCTTTTTCATATCATTATCTTCACGGAACTCGGTTTCTATTGACACCAGTGAAGAGCCCGCTATCTGCCATTGATATAACGCCTGCAACGCCAACTTTCGCGCCTGTTTTCTCGCAGCCGGGCTTACTTTCTTTTGTTGTAACTTTGTCTTCTTGGATTCCACTAGCATTTTATTCCGCAAATCAATTCAGCCAGGTGCTCCTGACCGCTCATTCTTCTCATGCAAACTCTCCTGCCAAGCGAAACGTCCACAAGACAGATAAAAAGCCAGCGTTTTATCCCTTCAGCTGACAGGCCGAATATTTCAGGATTTCATGTTTCGCAAGAGACTGACCATCTCCAAAGCCGTGAGTGCTGCTTCCTCGCCTTTATTGCCGGCCTTGGTACCTGACCGCTCAATTGCCTGCTCAATACTGTCGACAGTTAGAATCCCAAAAGCAATTGGCAGTCCGGTACTTAAGGAAATTTGACCCAGTCCCTTGGTACACTCACCAGCCACATAATCAAAGTGAGGAGTTCCACCGCGAATTACTGCACCAAGTGCAACAACCGAGTCATAATCACCACTATTTGCCGCAATTTGTGCGGCCAGGGGAATTTCAAAAGCGCCCGGTACCCGCACAATGGTTAAATTTGCTTCAGAAACACCATGACGCTTAAGCGTATCCACGGCACCCTCCAGTAAACTCTCTACAACAAAACTGTTAAACCGCCCTACCACTATTGCAAAACGCGCAGTATTAGCGGAAAAATCACCCTCAATTGTTTTAATCATAATCTCTTCCATACTTTGTTATTAAACATTTCAACTCCCGCAGGCTATAAAAAATCGCCAGCAAGCACTCCAGGTCTTTCCAGGCAATCTGTATTGGTTAGGCAAAGCCATTATCGCGCAGCATACCCAGATCAATTCCACCTTCCGCACCCTCATCAGCCGCCTTCTCACCAAGCATCAGGCGCTCCAAATAGCGTGCAATAATATCCACCTCCAGATTAACCTTTGTTCCCAAATGATAACCTCCGATGATGGTTCCTGTGACCGTATGCGGAATAATATTAATTTCAAAATCTGCACCCGCTACAGAATTGACCGTCAGACTGGTGCCATCAATACAGATAGAGCCCTTTTCTGCAATATACTTTGCCAATTGAGCCGGTGCTCTAATGGTAAATTGCACAGAGCGAGCATCCTCCTGACGGCGGACCACCTCACCAAGACCGTCTACATGTCCGGTCACCAAATGTCCACCCATCCTCGTCTCCGGCGTCAGGGATTTTTCCAGATTAACCGAGGCGCCCACTTTTAGAAATCGAAAACAGGTTCGTTCTATAGATTCTCGTGAAACGTCGGCCCAAAAACCGTCACCAGGCAGATCGATAACAGTCAGACACACGCCGTTTGTGGCAATACTATCTCCCAGCGCCACGTCATCCAAATCCAATACACCTGTTTTAACATAGAGGCGTACATCACCCCCCTTTGGCTCCATTGCGCCAATCTGACCAACTGCCTCTATTATTCCAGTAAACATAATCCAACGCTTCCTAATTCTTTAGTTTCGATGAGGCAATGTATTGTTTCAGCGCACAGTTGCACTGATTCGAAGATCCTCACCCACATTGCGCACTTCCTGAATATTTAACGATATCTGCTCAGACATACTGGTCAGACCTGGCAAATTAAACAACCCCCTGGCAGCATCACCCAAGAGCTTTGGCGCCATATAAATGACCAACTCATCCAGCAGCCCTTGCTTTAAAAACGCTCCGCTAAGGGTGGCCCCGGCCTCGACCAGAACTTCATTGCACTCTTTTTCCGCCAACCACGCCAGCACTGCAACAAGATCGACCCGCCCTTCCTCGCCACCCAGCACCAATGTCTCGACATGCTGCGCTTCAAGACTCCTTCTCGCCTGATTATCCTGCGCTCCAATCACGATAATCGGCCCAGGCTGGGCAAACATTTTCGCATCGCTGGATATTCGAAACTGTGAATCAAGCACTACCCTTAGGGGTGCATGACTGACAACTTCGCTGGCATTATCCAGGCCCAATTGCTCCTCTCGCAAATTAAATGACGGATTATCAAACAATACCGTCCCAACACCCGTAACGATTGCAGAACTACGTGCGCGTAGTCGCTGCACATCGGAACGCGCTGCAGGGCCTGTAATCCACTGACTCTCA
>CBDUGR010000196.1:0-5089 GCA_965366515.1 uncultured Gammaproteobacteria bacterium
GGAGTAAAATCGGCTGTTACCTGCGACACTAGATACAAACCGACAATCATGCCGATAAGACTGGAGATCAGTGATCCCAAAGCTACGCCATCTGTCAGCATACCCATCTGAACAACCAGCCAGTAGTCCAGTATCAAATTGGTCAGATTAGTAATCAGCACAACCATCAACACTTTTCGTGGTTTGCCGACACTCAGCAGCCAACCAATAATAACATAATCGCATAGGGCGGCGGGCGCCGCATATATGCGTATATCGCAGTACAGTCTGGAGAATTCTTCTACTTGCGGTGTCGGAGCCATGTACCAGAAAGCCAGATCGAGCAGTGGTTTCTGTAGTAAAACCAGCAAACAACCGATGATGACGGCTAGCAGCAATGATTTATACAGTATGGCCAGCGTTTCATAATAATTGGCAGCGCCATAGGCCTGCGCGCTTAAGGCGGTGGTTCCCATACGTAAAAAACCGAATGCCCAAAAAAGCATATCAAAAATAATGGCGCCTAAAGCAACTGCTCCCAGATAGGTAGCATCGGATAGGTGTCCTAAAATAGCCGTATCAACAACGCCGAGCAATGGAATGGTCAGGTTGGAAAGAATCATTGGCCAGGCGTACTGCAATATCTGCTGATGGAAGCTCAATCGTGCCAATTTTACTGTCCCTGATTAGAGGTGGTAGTTGCGGGTCTGTCTGGGTGCTTTTGAAGCATAGGCTTTAATAACACAGGCTAGTGCGTTGCTTCAAACTTAAAATAGTTGTACTATTTTTTTGCCAGTGTTCAACTGGCTGCTTCAAGGGGATAGGTGGATATGATGAGTTCCGCTGTTTCGGCGGTTCCAATGTGTCCTCTGTAATTTTATAAAGATAAAAAGTTAGGAGACATGGGGATGCCGTTAAAAACGATGCCCTGGCTCAGGCTCGTCCTGGGTACGCTGTTGCTCTCAAGTGCCACTGCCTGGGCAAAATGGGAAGTCAACATGACGCCAGGCGTTACTGCCATTAGCCGAGAAATTTACGATCTGCACATGATTATATTTTGGATCTGTGTAGTTATTGGAATTCTAGTTTTTGGTGTGATGTTCTGGTCTGTGTTTGCACATCGAAAATCAAAGGGTGCGCAACCGGCCCAGTTTCATGAAAGCACTTTTGTTGAGTTGATATGGACTACCATTCCATTTGTCATATTGATAGCCATGGCAGTTCCAGCGACCAAATCCTTAATCAAAATCTACGATACCAAGGAATCCGAGATCGATATTAAAATCACCGGATACCAGTGGAAGTGGCATTATGATTATCTCAATGATGGTTTTGGGTTTTTCAGTAATCTGAGTACACCCAGTGACGAAATCTATAATAAGGCGCCCAAGGGTGAAAACTATCTTTTAGAAGTTGATGAGCCTTTGGTCATTCCGATCAATACCAAAGTTCGTTTTCTGGTCACCGCCAATGATGTTATCCACTCCTGGTGGGTACCTGCGATAGCGGTGAAGAAGGATGCGATCCCAGGATTCGTCAATGAGGCCTGGACTATTATTGAAGAGCCAGGAACTTATCGCGGGCAGTGTGCGGAATTGTGCGGTAAGGATCACGGTTTTATGCCTGTTGTAGTGGTTGCAAAAGAGAAGGCAGATTATCTAGCCTGGGTTGATGAAAGAAAGGCTGCAGCGCAACAGGAAAGTGGTTTGAAGGACAAAGTTTGGAGTATGGAAGATTTGATGGAGCGGGGCGAAAAGACTTACGCAACCTACTGTGCCGCTTGTCATAACTCAGACGGTACCGGTATTCCTCCCCAATTCCCTGGACTCAAGGGAAGTGCGATTGCTGTCGGTGATAAAAGCGCTCATGTCGACGTGGTTCTCAATGGAAGACCGGGAACCTATATGGCAGCTTTTGGCGCGCAGTTAAATGAGGTTGATTTGGCCGCGGTAATCACCTACGAACGTAACGCTTGGGGCAATGATATGGGCGATTTAATTCAGCCCGCAGAAATTGCCAAAATCAAAGCAGCACAATGAGGGGGGTCTGAGAGATGAGCGCAGTTATAGAGACACACGATCACAATCATCACCACGGCCCGGCAAAGGGCTGGCAAAGGTGGGTGTACACAACTAACCATAAAGATATTGGTACGCTTTACCTTTGGTTTAGTTTTATCATGTTTTTAGTGGGTGGCAGCATGGCGATGGTCATCAGAGCTGAGTTATTTCAGCCTGGTCTGCAAATCGTCGCGCCCGAATTTTTTAATCAGATGACAACCATGCATGGTTTAATCATGGTGTTTGGTGCGGTGATGCCGGCGTTTGTCGGGTTGGCCAACTGGATGGTGCCGATGATGGTTGGCGCGCCAGATATGGCTTTACCCAGAATGAATAATCTGAGTTTCTGGATATTGCCATTTGCGTTTACCTTGCTGTTATCTACTTTGTTTATGGAAGGCGGCGCACCTAATTTCGGCTGGACCTTTTACGCACCATTGTCTACCACTTATGCGCCGGATACGGTTACGTTCTTTATTTTTGGTGTGCACATCATAGGTGCCTCATCCATAATGGGCGCGATTAATATTGTCGCTACCATACTGAATATGCGCGCTCCGGGCATGACCTTGATGAAGATGCCACTGTTTGTCTGGACCTGGTTAATTACGGCCTATCTATTGATTGCTGTGATGCCGGTGTTGGCAGGTGTGGTCACCATGATGCTGATGGATATTCATTTCGGCACAAGCTTTTTTAGTGCTGCCGGTGGTGGTGATCCGGTCCTGTTCCAGCATGTGTTCTGGTTTTTTGGACACCCTGAAGTCTATATCATGATTTTGCCTGCATTCGGTGTGGTATCACAAATCATTCCCACATTCAGTCGTAAACGTCTGTTCGGCTATACCTCTATGGTGTATGCCACCTCTTCCATTGCGTTTCTGTCGTTTATTGTGTGGGCGCACCACATGTTTACAGTCGGCATGCCGTTGGCGGGAGAGCTGTTTTTCATGTACGCGACCATGCTGATTGCGGTGCCAACTGGCGTTAAGGTGTTTAACTGGGTGACTACCATGTTCAGAGGTTCACTGACCTTTGAAACCCCGATGCTGTTTGCCACTTCCTTCGTGGTACTGTTCACCATTGGTGGGTTTTCAGGGTTGATGTTGGCGATTGCGCCGGCGGATTTCCAGTATCACGACACCTACTTTGTGGTGGCGCATTTTCATTACGTGCTGGTGCCTGGGGCGATCTTTGGCATCATGGCCGGGGTCTATTACTGGCTGCCCAAATGGTGCGGCAACATGTACAACGAAACTTTGGGTAAATATCACTTTTGGTTGTCTTTTGTCGGCATGAATTTAACATTTTTTCCAATGCACTTTGTCGGGCTGGCAGGTATGCCGCGACGAATACCGGATTATGCATTGCAGTTTGCCGACTTTAACCAGATCTCATCCATTGGTGGCTTTATGTTTGGTGCGACCCAGTTATTGTTCCTGTTCATTGTGATCAATGCTATTCGCAGTGGTAAACCGGCATCGCAACAGGTTTGGGAAGGCGCAGAAGGACTGGAGTGGTCGATACCCTCGCCAGCGCCTTATCATACCTTTAGCACACCGCCGGAAGTGAAGTAAGAGCGGTAGGAAAGGGATATAGACATGCCAAACCAAGCGAACAATAGGATTATTACTAAACTGTTGGCTATTGTGTTTGGCATGTTCTGTTTCGGTTTTGCCCTGGTGCCTCTATATGACGTCATTTGTAACATTACTGGCTTAAATGGTAAAACAGGCGGGCGCTATGAGCTTGTTGAAACACTTGAGGTCGATCAGGACAGATGGGTCACCGTGCAGTTTACCACCAGCAACAATGCACAGATGCCCTGGGAATTCCGTGCAAAGGAAGCTGTCGTCAAGGTGCGTCCCGGAGAGATCAATGAGGCCTTCTTTGTGGCGACCAATACCACGGATCGAACCATGAGTGCCCAGGCGGTACCAAGCCTTTCCCCTTTCTCGGCAACTGAATATTTTAATAAAACGGAATGCTTTTGCTTTAATCAACAGACACTGGAACCTGGCGAATCAATTGATATGCCCCTAAGGTTTTTTGTTGCGAAAGACATTCCAGAACGAATGAGTAAATTGACACTCTCCTATACGCTTTTTAGTTTGCCGGAAGTAGCGGCGAACTAGTGGCACTGGATGAGTGAACCTATACGAGACGGAGAACAATAATGTCATCAGATAGCTCCTATCAAACTTACTATGTGCCTGAGCAGAGCAAATTGCCGATTATAATGGCAATTGGGCTAGCGGTTACCGTTTTTGGTGCGGGCGCCATGCTCAATAATATGAGTGCCGGACGAGCGGACTCATTAGCACACTGGATATTTTATGCAGGTGCTTTGATCATTGCCGGCACCATGTTTAACTGGTTTTCAAAGGTAATCAAGGAAAATCATGCCGGTATGTACAGCGACCAACTCAACAGGTCTTTTGTTTGGGGAATGGGCTGGTTTATCTTTTCCGAAGTGATGTTCTTTGCCGCATTTTTTGGCGCGCTCTACTATGTGCGTAACTTTGCTGTCCCATGGCTGGGAGGGGAAGGTGAAAAGGGCATATCCAATATGCTGTGGCCGCAGTTCCAAGCGACCTGGCCTTTGGTAAATATGCCTGATGCTACAAATTTTGCGACGCCCAAGGCGCTGGTTGATCCGTGGCATATCCCTCTCTGGAACACTATCCTGCTGTTGAGTTCAAGTGTCACGGTGCACTTTGCGCATACGGAGTTAAAGAAAGAAAACCGGGCGGGGCTTAAGCTCTGGTTATTTGTTACGGTTGCACTGGGGTTTACTTTTCTTGCGTTGCAGATCTATGAATACGCGGAAGCATACAACCATTTAGGGCTGACGCTTAACTCAGGTATTTACGGTTCGACTTTCTTTATGCTGACCGGCTTTCATGGTGCGCATGTGACGATTGGTGGCATCATGCTCACCATCATGCTGCTACGGGTGCTGAAAGGGCATTTTAAACCCGACGACCACTTCGGTTTTGAAGCGGCGTCCTGGTATTGGCACTTCGTTGATGTGGTGTGGGTGGGCTTGT
>CBDUGR010000197.1:0-5084 GCA_965366515.1 uncultured Gammaproteobacteria bacterium
TAGAGGTGATTCGAAATGGCAGCAATAACAGCCGCAATGGTTAAAGAGTTACGGGAACGTACTGGACTGGGTATGATGGATTGCAAAAAAGCCCTGTCTGAAAATGAAGGTGATATTGATAAAGCGATAGAACACCTCAGAAAGTCAAGCGGTATGAAGGCAGCGAAGAAAGCATCGCGCACAGCGGCAGAAGGCATTGTTGCAACGCGAGTAGCAGAAGATGGAAGCTATGCCGTGTTGGTAGAGGTCAATAGTGAAACTGATTTTGTCGCTCGCGACGATAACTTTAAGTCGTTTGTGGATAAGGTGGTTTCA
Organism: uncultured Gammaproteobacteria bacterium; assembly: GCA_965366515.1. Lineage (GTDB taxonomy): Bacteria > Pseudomonadota > Gammaproteobacteria > Pseudomonadales > IMCC2047 > JAJFKB01. The sequence continues at coordinate 316 of CBDUGR010000197.1, forward strand.
AAGGCTTTTGCTGATCGTCAAACAGATGTTGAGGCGCTGATGCAATCTGGCCTAGAAGATGATCGTCAGGCATTAGTTCAAAAAATCGGCGAAAATGTCAGTGTACGACGAATTCAGGAATTTACCGCGCAGGATGGTGTTGTGGGTTCCTATGTTCACGGTAATAATCGTATTGGCGTTTTAGTCTCTTTGCAAGGTGGCGATGATCAGTTGGCGAAAGACGTTGCGATGCATGTGGCCGCATTAAATCCGATGGTAGTTAATCCTGAAGACGTTTCTCAGGATGTAATTGCCCAGGAGCGTGATATATACACGGCCCAGGCTCAGGATAGCGGTAAACCTGCGGAAATCATTGAAAAGATGATCGATGGGCGGCTGCGTAAGTTCCTTGCGGAGATTAGCATTGTTGAGCAACCCTTTGTTAAAGATCCCGATACCAAAGTGGGTGCATTGGTCAAAAAGGCCGGGGCTAAAATTCTAGCATTTATGCGCTATGAGGTGGGAGAAGGTATCGAGAAGGAAGAGGTCGACTTTGCAACTGAAGTCGCCCAGCAAGCAGGTTTGTAGTAGGTTAAAAGCGAGGGGTGGACTGTTTTGTCCTGACAATACGCTACCTCTTTATAGTGGGCTATTAATTTGGAGTTTTAAAATCTATGCCGGGTTCTGATCGCCAAGCGAAGTATCAGCGAATATTACTTAAACTCAGTGGTGAAGCATTGATGGGGAATGAGGTGTTTGGCATCGATCCCCGGGTGCTGGATCGTATGGCACTGGAAATAGGGCAGCTGGTAGGAATTGGCGTGCAAGTAGGCTTGGTGATAGGCGGTGGCAATCTGTTTCGTGGTGCTGCTTTGAATAAGGCGGGTATGGACCGAGTGACGGGTGATCACATGGGTATGCTGGCAACAGTGATGAATGCATTGGCAATGAGAGATGCATTAGAGCGATCTAACATTGCCACCCGAGTGATGTCGGCTATTCCAATGAGCGGTGTCGTCGAGCATTATGACCGGCGAAGCGCAATGCGGTATTTAGGCTCCGGGGATGTAGTCATATTTTCTGCCGGTACTGGCAATCCTTTCTTTACGACTGACTCCGCAGCCTGTTTGCGTGGTATTGAGATAGAATCGGATGCGGTACTGAAGGCTACCAAAGTAGATGGTGTTTACTCAGCGGATCCTGTGACTAACCCAGATGCAACTAAATATGAGCGGTTGACCTATGATGAGGTCATAGAAAAGCAGCTCGAAGTAATGGATTTAACGGCGATCTGCTTGGCACGTGATCACAACATGCCGATCAAGGTGTTTAATATGAACAAGCCAGGAGCCTTGGCAACAGTTGTTGTTGGTGGAAATGAAGGAACGCTGATTGAAAAATAGGGTGCTTTGATCATGATTAATGAAATAATGAAAGATACAAAAGACCGAATGGAAAAATCTTTGGTCGCGTTGGCCGCTGCGTTTAACAAAATACGTACCGGGCGGGCCCATCCGAGCATTCTCGATAGCGTCAAAGTGTCATACTATGGATCGGATATGCCAATCAACCAAGTGGCCAATATTGGCGTTGAGGATGGTCGCACTTTGAATATTACGCCTTGGGAAAAGGCGATGATTCCAGAAATTGAAAAGGCGATACATAAATCTGATTTAGGTTTAAACCCGGTTACTTCTGGTGAAATTATTCGTGTGCCCATGCCTGCATTGACAGAGGAAACGCGCAAGGACTATATCCGACAGGCAAAACATGAAGCTGAAAATGCAAGAGTGTCTGTGCGCAATGCGCGGCGTGATGCTAATAGTGATTTCAAGGAATTGCTTAAAGAGAAGGATATTAGTGAAGATGAAGAGCGTAAAGCCATTGATGATGTACAAAAACTGACCGATAAATATGTTGCGGCAGTTGATGAGGCGTTAAAGCATAAAGAGGCAGATCTTCTTGAAATATAGGCATTTTTTTAGCCTGAATATTGTTTTTAGTAAATATTCTTGTGTAAAGAAAGACGGGAAAAGTTAAGGCGACAATAAGCCGTTTTACGGTGTATTGAGTCTGCCGCTCGTCGTATATAATTGCTCACCTTCGCGCCTTACGGCACAAAAAGATGGCCAGAAAACAATGTTAAATAGCATTTGTTGGCAGGGTTTGAATTGAAGAAAAGTTCTAGGGGATATATGCAAAGGGAAACTCCCATAGAGGCGACCTCTGATTTGCAGCTTCGCAATATACCAGAGCATGTTGCCATTATCATGGATGGCAACAACCGCTGGGCGAAGGCGCGAAATTTGCCGGGCGGTGCGGGCCATAAAGCCGGCGTTGACTCCGTACGAAATGTCATTGAGGCCTGCGCCAAGCACAAAATCAAAGTTCTTACATTGTTTGCCTTTAGTAGTGAAAACTGGCGCCGCCCCAAGGCTGAAGTCAGCGGTCTGATGAGGCTATTCCTTAATGCCCTAAAACGCGAAGCCAATAAGCTCAATAAGAATAATATTCGCCTGCGGGTGATAGGCAATAGACATCGCTTTAGTGAAGGTATACAAAAGCATATGGCCGAAGTGGAGCAGTTAACGGTGGATAATAATGGCTGCACTGTGATTATAGCGGCTGATTATGGCGGGCAATGGGATATTGCTCAGGCTGCAAGGAAGATCGCTGAAAAAGTAGTAGCGGGAGATCTGCAGCTATCCGATATTAATCCTGATACGGTTAATGACGAAATTAGTATCGGTGACTTGCCGCCACCAGATTTATGCATCAGAACCGGCGGGGAGCATAGAATAAGCAACTTCCTCCTTTGGCAAATGGCTTATACCGAGCTTTATTTTACCGATCTTTATTGGCCGGATTTCGATGAGAATGCGTTTCTGGATGCTCTAAAGGACTATAGTAGCCGAGAGCGTCGTTTTGGCCATACTAGTAATTCCGTAGAGAAATAGCTTGCTGAAACAACGAATTATCACAGCAGTGATCTTGGCGCCCATAGTTGTGGCGGCGATTTTGCTGGTGCCTGCAACGGGTTTTAACTTGATTGCATTGGCGATTTTTACGCTTGCTGCTTGGGAGTGGGCGGATCTTTCCGGATTATCGAGCGTCTATAGGATAGTTTACGCGCTGCTGTTCATCGGATTCTGTATTGCCCTGTATCAATTAATTTTGAGTATATGGGGAATCGCTCTGTGGTTAGCGATGACTGTGTGGTTGTGCGCGCTGATTTGGGTGATCCGATTTCCGGCATCCATTCAATGGTGGGGTGGACGATTGCAGCGTGCAATTCTAGGTCTGGCAATCTTGACTCCGGCTTGGCTGGCAATGGTTTACCTAAAGCAAGCGAGTGAGGGAGGCATGCTGGTTCTGATGCTCCTGTTAATTATTTGGGGAGCTGATATTGGCGCTTATTTCAGTGGTAGAGCCTGGGGTAAGGCCAAGCTGGCACCTTTGGTGAGTCCTGGTAAGACTTGGGCGGGCGCACTAGGCGGTTTAGCCTCAGCGACCCTGATATGTTGGTGTGTAGCGTCTTTTTCCGGGCTAATGAATCCATGGCTGCTGTGGCACTGGGGTGGCTTTGGTTTGCTAGCGTTAATTACTGCGGCAGTATCCATACTTGGAGACTTAACGGTAAGTATGGTAAAGCGGCATCGTGGCGTTAAGGACAGCGGTAACCTGCTGCCGGGACATGGTGGGTTGCTGGACCGCATAGATAGTCTGGTGGCCGGATTGCCTTTGTATTGTCTGCTGGTTGTGAAAATGGGGTTGAGTTAAGTGGTTGAGTCAGTAAAGCAGATTAGTGTTCTTGGATCCACTGGCTCCATCGGTATCAGCACTTTGGATGTCATATCAAGGCATAAGAACAAATACCAGGTGTTTGCACTTACGGCCAATACCAACGTTGAGCTGATGTTGAAACAAGTGTCGGAGTTTCAACCGAAATTTGCAGTGCTGTTAGATGTGTCCGCAGCTGAACTTCTGCGCCAAAGGTTGTCCAAAAAACAGGTTTCAACAGAGGTGCTTTCAGGAAAAGATGCACTTGAGTATGTCGCGGCCCATGAAAAAGTGGATTACGTAATGGCTGCGATTGTTGGCGCTGCAGGATTGCTACCAACTTTGGCTGCTGTATCGACAGGCAAGCGAGTGCTATTGGCCAACAAGGAAGCGCTGGTCATGTCGGGTGATCTTTTTATGCAGCAGGCCAAACGCTCTGGGGCTCAGGTGCTACCAATTGATAGCGAACATAATGCCATTTTTCAGTGTATGCCGGAAAATGATGCGAGCGATTTGCAAACGTCCGGCGTGAGAAGGATACTCCTGACCGGGTCGGGAGGGCCTTTTCGCAGTCTGCCGCTTGGTTCACTTGAATCCGTTACTCCGGAACAGGCCTGTGCTCATCCGAATTGGTCAATGGGGCAGAAAATATCTGTAGATTCAGCCACAATGATGAACAAGGGGCTGGAGTTGATTGAAGCCTGCTGGCTTTTTAATACCACGCAGGATTTTATTGATATCGTGATACATAAACAAAGCGTGATACATTCAATGGTAGAGTACAATGACGGATCAGTTCTAGCGCAGATGGGTAACCCCGATATGAGAACGCCGATTGCTTACGGGCTAGGCTGGCCGAAGCGCATTGATTCGGGGGTAAGCTCGCTAGACTTGATTCAGGTGTCACAGTTGGACTTTGAGCCGCTGGATCGAGAGCGTTTCCCCTGTGTGGGACTGGCAGAACAAGCAATAAAGCAGGGTGGAACGGGAACTACTGCCCTGAATGCAGC
>CBDUGR010000198.1:0-5082 GCA_965366515.1 uncultured Gammaproteobacteria bacterium
TATGATGTGCAAGCTCGTCGCAAAAAGAACGGGTAAATAGCTGAGCCTCCCTGACAATGGGTAAGAGAATAGAAATATCTCCCCCGTTGCTTCGAACTTTCCGCGAATACCGTTTTCCTTGGTAAATAGCGCTGGTAATTGCCCGACAGATTCGAGCTCACGGTTTAGCCAGGTTAATGCAATACGACCATTGCCATCTGAGAAAGCATGAATATCAGAGAGCGCCATTACTGCGACTAAACCTCTAGGTAAACCGGCTAACAAATATGGCAGTGCCGTAAATACTCATTGATGACCGACTAATCTGATCACTGAACGAGCCGATGCTTTAGTGAAACGTGATGGCTGATAATTTAGTTTAGTAGATTGTCCTTGAAACCTGCAGATGACTACAGATTGATATCGTTATATCAGAAACTGATTTGGAAAGGTTTTCTGATTATAGTGTAAGTGGTTTTTAGAGGGGTCAATCGTTCATTGACAAAGTGGGTCAATAATGTAAAGTAAGTAATTGGTTACTATCATAGAGCGTATAAACAATGCCTGTGCATGTTAAGCATCTTCCGGCGCAGAAGCGTCGGGCGATCACTGTTGAAACCGTCGTGGAGTTGGCGTCGGAGCAGAATCCGAACGACATCACCACGGCTGCCATTGCCAAACGGATGGGGTTGACACAGGGTTCGCTGTTTCGTCATTTTGCCAATAAAGAAGCCATTTTGCAGGCAGTAATGGAGTGGGTGGCTGAGCGATTGTTGGCCAGAATAGACAAGGCGGCCAAACAGGCTGTCGGTGTGGTTCCAAAGCTGGAGGCCATATTCATGGCGCATATTGAATTTGTTTCAGCCCATCCGGGTGTTCCCCGTATTTTGTTTGGGGAATTGCAGCGCGCCGAACACACTGCAGCGAAACGAATGGTGGGCACCCTACTTAAAAAATACGCCGGTCGATTGACAGTATTGATGGAGCAGGGCAAAGCCGACGGAGCGATTGATCCAGAGGTCGAAACTGCCGCTGCGGTGATCGTGTTTATTGGTACGTTGCAGGGCTTAATTATGCAGTCGCTGCTGGCCGGAGAGGTTGAGCGGATTGCTCGTGATGCGCCGGGTGTGTTTAAAATCTATCTGCGAGGGATTCGGGCCAGCCTATGAAACAGCTATTACAAAAACCGCTCATTCCAGCCATTATCGTGCTGGCAGCCCTGCTGTTTGTGTTGTATCAGGTAATGACAAGGCCGCCGATTGATCATGAAAAGTTATCTTTCCCCACGCGTAGCGTAGAAGTGATTAGGGTTCAGAAATTACCTTTCAGTAGCCGTGCCATCGGCTATGGTAATGTTGAACCTGCGGTTTTATTAAAGGCGAAGACCGAAGTGAGCGGTAAGGTCAGCTATGTTCATCCTTCGCTGAAACAGGGCGCGAGCCTCCCCAAAGGTACGCTGGTAGTAAGCATAGAGCCGACTACCTTCGAATTCACATTGGAGCAAAGCAAGGCCGGATTAGAAGGCAATCAGTCATTTCTCAAACAATTAGAAGTGGAAGAGATAAGTACGCGACGTTCGCTCGATATTGCTAAACAAAATTTACAAAACGGTGAAAAGGAGTTGGCTCGTTTGCTGCAAATCTGGGATAAACGACTTATTGCTCGTTCAGCCGTCGATGCGGAAGAGCAAAAGGTTTTACAGCTACGCCAGCAGGTGGAAGAGTTACAGGGAAAGCTAGCCAGTTTTAGTAGCCGTAAGTCCGGGACAAAGTCCCAAATTCAGCAGGCCAAAACACAGCTTGCACAGAGTCAGGATACCCTGGGTCGAACCGAAATTCGTTTACCCTTCGATGCGCGTATCGGCAAAGTATCGGTCGAACAGGATGAATTTGTCGCGATCGGCAATCAGCTGTTTGAAGCCTTGGGCACACAGGCGGTAGAAATTAACGCGCAGCTGCCCATCAGTCAATTTTATCCGCTGGTCATGGAGCTTGAGCAACGCCATATTAATCTACAAACCCCGGCTGCTTTGCAAACGGTTGTGTCAAAAATTCAATTGCAGGCACAGGTCAGTTTGGTTAAAAACGAATGGAGTCAGGCGACGTGGCATGGCGAGTTGCTGCGGATCGGTGAGTCGATTGATCCGGATCGGGATACCATAGGCCTGGTCGTGGTGGTGAACAACCCCTACCAGGATGTGATTCCGGGTATCCGCCCGCCCCTGTTAAAAGGCATGTACGCAGCCGTTGAGTTTTCCTCTCCATTGCGTGAGAGGTTAGTCATTCCAAGAAAGGCCCTGCACCAGGGGCGTGTTTATGTGGCCAACGCCGATAATAGCCTGGAAATTCGGCCCGTTAGCATTCTTCATAAGCAGGGCCCTTTGGTGGTGATTGATCAAGGTCTAGCGGAGGGTGAAAAAATTATCATCACAGATGTGATTCCGGTGATTGAAGGGTTACCGCTTGCCCCTGTCGTTGCGACTGATTATGAAAGGCAGTTGGCGCAACAGGCGCGTGGAAATGTCCATGCCAAACTGCGCATGCTTGATCAGATTGAGGAAAACCAGGAACCTACCGAGACAGCTAATCAGAATGAGAGAAAAGCCGCAGCTGAAGCTGAAATCGAAGGTTCTGCAAAATGATCCGCTATTTTGCCAAGCACCCTACGCTCAGTAATATCCTGATGATGGCGATCATCGCTATTGGTTTCTATTCGCTCAGCGAACTGAACAAAGAATCCTTCCCACTATTGGAACCGAGTAAGGTGCAGGTCACTGTAGCTTACCCTGGCGCCAGCCCGGTCGATGTCGAAGACGGTATTTGTAATCCGCTCGAGGACGCCACCGACGGTATCAGTTTTTTAAACGAGCAGGAATGCGATGCTCGCGACAATCTGGCAATTTTTACCTTGGAGATGCAGGAGGCCGGCGATATACGGACCTTCACCGATGATATTAAAACCGCCATCGATGCCATCCAAAACTTCCCGGAGCAGAGTGAAGATCCGGTTATCCAACAGCTGGGCAGAATTAATCCGGTGGCTAATATTGCGATCACTTCTGATAACTTAACGACGCCCGAATTAAAAGCCCTGGCGGAACACTACCGTGACCGTCTGATCAGCATGCCTGAGATCCCCATTGTGAGCATGGATGGTTTTTCAGACCATCAACTGCAGGTACTGATTCGCCCGGATATTCAACAAAAGTATGGTTTGGGCGTCGAGGATGTCGCCATGCTGATCGCAGCTCAGGCACTGGATTTGCCCGCTGGCACCCTGGAGTCTACGCAAACCTACTATCAGATTCGCTTTGATAATACCCGAAGAACGGCAGAGGAGCTGGCCAAACTGGTGATTCTCAGCACCCCGGAAAGGGGTGAAATCAGTCTGGGTGATATCGCCAGAATTGAGGATAAGTTTGAAAAAGCAGAGGACCGCATTGAGCTAAACGGTAAACCGGCAGCACTGCTGAAGATTAGTAAAAATACTATTGATGACACCTTGAAAGTGGCTGATGCCCTGGCGGAGTTTGTTCGTCGGGAGAACAGGATACTTCCAGAGGGGACAAGGTTAACGCTGGTCAATGATGCCTCAACGTCGGTGCGGGATCGGTTAAACCTGCTCGTAACAAACGGTTGGCAAGGCCTGATCCTGGCAACCGCGATGTTATTGCTGTTTTTCTCCTGGCGCTATACTTTCTGGATTGCCCTGGGGTTGCCAGTCTCCTTTTTAGGTGGTCTGGCACTGATGGTCGTATTCGGTGTGAGCATCAATATGATCTCAATGGTCGCCTTGCTGATGGCGATAGGGATATTGATGGATGACGCCATCGTCTTGTCTGAAAATATCGATCAGGAATACCGTAAAGGCAAATCGCCACTCGATGCTGCAATTGATGGCACCCGCAAGGTTTTTCGCGGTGTTTTTTCCTCCTACCTCACATCAGCCTTTCTATTTGGCAGCCTGTTGCTAATGAAAGGCGACTTGGGTCAAGTGTTGGGGGTATTACCCGTTGTCTTGCTATCGGTGCTAACCATTAGTTTGATTGAGGCTTTTTTGGTTTTACCGCACCACCTGAAACACACACTGACACATCAGCGGGAAAATGCCAAGGCGAAATGGCGCGAACAGTTTGAAGCTCGGTTTCAGCGCTTGACCCACAAAGTGGGCAATGCCGCCCATTTAGCCATTCAGTATCGCTACCTGACGGTGAGTATCGCGCTGGCGATGCTTATTTTTTCGATTGGCCTGATGGCGACAGGAACCATAAAATTTAAAGCCTTTCCTGACCTGGAAGGAAATACGCTGGAAGCCCGAGTGTTACTTGCGCAAGGCACGCCCTTGGTGGAAACGGAAAGAGTAGTGGGCAAATTACTGGATGCGCTGCAAAAAACCAATACGACGCTGAGCGAAATGGAGTCCCAGCCACTGGTGAAAAATATACAGCTTAGCTATGGTCAGCATGCGGATGTGCCGGAAAATGGCACCCATTTGGCCACCCTGAGTATTGATCTGCTCAATACGGAATCACGTAAAACCAAGATTTCATCGCTGATTCAGTTATGGCAGAAAAACACGGGTTCGCTACCCAATGTGCTAAGTATCCAATACAAAGAACCCAGATCAGGGCCAGCCGGTCGCGCGATCCATATCAGATTAAGTGGTCAGGATTTAGAGCGGCTTTCCAGCGCATCCTGGGAGGTTCAGAACTGGCTGCGTGGCTATCATGGTGTCTATAACCTGTTGGATGACCTGCGTCCAGGCAAACCCCAGTACAGCATCAAACTGAAACCCGGTTCGCTGGCTGCCGGAGTGGATTCGCGCAGCGTTGCTTCACAGCTGCGTTCAGCCTACCTTGAGGTGGAGATTAGCGAGATTTACCGCGGACGAGAAGCCTATGAAATAGTGGCGAAGCTGGATAGCCAGCAACCGCACGAGCTGCGTGATTTCGACAACTTCAACGTGTTTGCCAAAAATGGTAATGAAATTCCCCTATCCAGTATCGCCGAGATTAGAGAGGAGCGAGAGTTTTCCCGAATCGGGCGCATCAATCATCAGCGCACCGTCAATATCTACGGCGACGTGGATTCGGAATTCGCCAAC
>CBDUGR010000199.1:0-5082 GCA_965366515.1 uncultured Gammaproteobacteria bacterium
CAGTGGTTAGATGTCGCTCCAGATCCAGCTGAATCCTTAAGTGACCCTGATAGCCTGTGCCCAGATGAGGGCTTGATGGCAGGTACTGGGAGTTAACTAACGTCCATGCGGCATCGCTATTGCCCAGCCCAACCTGGGTGGCAATCAAATTTTTATCCGCTGCCCTCTGGTCATTGATATGCCAGCCACTGCTTATATTAAGATCCAGCATTGCAGAAAAGCGATTATCTTGTGTTGCAGCCATTTCAGCGTCCACTTTTATAGCACCCTGAGCTGCATATTGCACACAGCTTGGATTTGGGCTCAGCCGCTGCGCAATACCCGTTAGCATGTAGCACATGGCCATAGGGGCTTTTTCCAGCATTGCGGAAAACCGTGCAATTAGCTGGTTAATCTGTTGTTCCAGCCCAGCCTCACAACAACGCTCGTTAAGAGCACACAGTGCAGCCAAAGCCACCGCGTTGCCGGATGGGGTCGCGCCATCAAAATAGGGCTGTGCACGAACGATTAATGGCCCCTCGGTGTTTGTTTGACTGGTATAGAATCCGCCGCCATCGGGCTCCCAAAAAAGAGAACTCATTTGTTTCCAGAGTTGTCGGGCTTTATCCAGCCAGTCTGCATCTGCTGTGGCGTCGTACAGTTTGATCAGTGCCTGCAGGTAATGGCTGTAGTCCTCCAGATTGGCGGCACCGGAAGCAATACCGTTATAGTAAATACGCAGTAATCGCCCATTTGTGTCGCGGCTATTGTCCCAGATTGACAGTGCCGCTTGTTCGGCGGCCTCGGTATATCGAGTTTGCTTGAGTATTGCACCGGCCTCTGCGAAGGCCGTAATCATCATTGCGTTCCATTCGGTAATCACTTTTTCGTCACGCAGCGGGGCAGGGCGCTTTTGACGAACGGGGTAAAGCAGCTGCTTTACTTTATCGATCTCATCCAGTAACTCATGGTATGAAATTTTCATTCGTTCAGCGACTTCGGTGAGTGGCTTAGGAAGAAACAGAATATTGTTACCTTCAAAGTTCCCGCCTTTGCTGGCGCCAAATACCACTTTCAATAAGTCTTCCTGGGATTCCGAGAGTAGCTGTTTAAACTCATGCCAGGACCATACGAAAAATTTGCCCTCATGGCCCTCACTGTCGGCATCAGTCGCGGAATAAAAAGTGTCGTTTTCAGTACGCATCTCGCGTAAGACGTATTCCAGAGTTTCTTCGCAAATTCGTCGATATTCTGGATTGCCGTTAATTTCAGCGCCACTAAGACGCCACGCGCGCGCGAAGAGTTGAGCTAGCTGTGCCTGGTTATAGAGCATTTTCTCAAAGTGAGGTACTAGCCAATGGCGGTCCGTAGCGTAACGGTGGAACCCGCCTGCCAACTGGTCATAAATGCCACCCTGAAGCATTGCCATGAGGGCTCGGTTCAAGGTATTCCAAAGCGGGTTTTTGTCTAGAGGTCCTTTATCCCGCTCCAGTTGATCCAGCAGCAACAGCAGGTTACTTTCGTTTGGAAATTTTGGTGCATTACCAAATCCGCCGCATTGTGTATCCTCGTTCTCTTTCAATGCGGACAAGGCCTGGTTGATTTGCAGCTGCCCTATTTCCAAAGCTTTTTCGCGGTGCGTCAGTTGTTGTTGGATTTTATTTGAAATGGATAGTGCATCGCTTTCAATAGCTTCCCGCTTTAGTGACCAGAATTGCTGAATGCGCTGCAGCAGTGACATAAACTGCTGAGGTGGGAAATAGGTGGCACCGTAAAATGGCTTGCCTTCGCTCGTTAGAAAACTGCTCATTGGCCAGCCACCCTGCCCACTAATCAGCTGTACGCCAGTCATATATATTTCATCCAGATCGGGGCGTTGCTCCCGATCAACCTTGATACTGATAAAATGGTCGTTTAAAAGCTTGGCGACTTGCTTGTTATCAAAACTTTCCTCCTCCATTACATGGCACCAATGGCAGGTGGAGTAGCCGATGGAGAGAAAAATGGGTTTGTTTTCGGCAGAAGCAGTGACGAATGCCTCATCGCCCCAGGGATACCAGTTCACGGGGTTATGTGCATGCTGCAGTAAATAGGGGGAGTCCTCGAAGATCAGGCGGTTAGTGTAAACCGGCGCGCCATTGTGCATGAGATTGGTGCGGACTTCGTATTGACCTTGCTTGGCCAGTCTTGCTTGCTGAAATTGCTCTTCGATAGACATTGGCTTTGGGTGTAGGAGGTTGATTTATGTCAAGTGTAAACCAGATGAGCAGATTGCGTATAGCGGCTTTGGTAGCCGTAGATATCTATGCAGGTTCACTGACGCTGGATTACTTGAGAATATCCTGTAGCGCAACCATGGAGATCTCGGCACGAAACAGGACTCGGTTCCCTGAAAGTACGCCAAAACATCTGCATAGCTGTTGCTTAACGCCTGTACCTCTCAAGCCCGATTCAGCCTCCAGGATCTCAACAGGTGCCAGCAGGATGTTTATTTGGTCATTACTTTTTAGTTCGAGACTTAAGCGTCGATCAATGGAAAATCTATGGGAGTGATAGACCATTGGCTCCTTTTTAAAATCATGCGACTCTTTAGTGGCTCGCTCCAATAGCGCGCATGAAATTAGTGAAACTGGAAAGGTCTCCGGAAAAATAAACTTGTCTTCAATTTCATTGAAATAGTCAGACTGTTCGGCCAGTGAGCCTGCGATAAAATTTTTGGCATTGCCCACACTCATATATTTTCGTTTGAGAAAATATTGATTATCGCTGAAAAAAGAGCGATCCGGAATCTGGGTTAAATCTGGTAGCCTGTCTAAATCGATTTCTGCTAAAAATAGAGGTTTCGGTGTTTCCTTTTTAAACCCAAATAAAACCGGTTTATTGAGGTGCTTCAGCGAAATGCGGTTCGATAGTGACGGGTTTTCACCAGAATTGAGGAGTGATTTCCGGATTTCCAGGGAAACAGGCTGATTCGGTCTCACTACGTCTGCAAAAGTAAATTGATAGTTACTGAATTGCAGGTCATAGTCCGATATGAAAGTGTTTTCATTAGTCTGCCTGCGTGACAGGAGGAGCTGATATTCGATCAGGCATTCAAGCTGAAATCCTAGTACGATCGGTCCGTTAAATGGGTTGTCTAGAATTTGCTGCCAGTATTTCTTGTCGTGAAACAGGTTGAAATCATCCGTTGAATTGCGAGCTACTTCTATGTGCAATTGAGAAAATTGAAAATCGGCAACGGTGATACTTTTGGACATGATGCTGACCTTTACTTATTTGAAGTGACCAACTTGACCGAGCGTATGGATTTACATAATAACATGCATGCGTTGTGCAGTGGAAAGCCTCAAATAGGGGATAGTTGGCTGAGAAGGTAGTCGGCTGAGAAGAAGCCAAAGTAGCGGATAAAATAGTACCGCAGCGGATGTCTCCGAGTCTTAGACCTCAGGAAAAGCGGCATCCGGGGATCATTTTATTTTGCAGCCACAATACTCCTTGCTATTTGCGATGAATACACTTATATAATTGCTTAATAGCACAGCACTTTCTTTGGAAACTGAATCGAGTCAGTGTTTCTTGAGATCCAGTTCCATGTCTGCGCGAAGGCCGTACATAGGGCCTTATTGTTGCCGTATATTCACGATGGTGGTGGGTTTTTGGGCTGCTGTTTTTTCTTAGGTTTTAGATTGTACGAGTTGGTATGAAAAACGTTATTCAACAGCTATCCCATATTGTTCAGGAAGTTTCTCTGGCGTCTACTTATGAGCAGAAGGTAGCGCTGATGGTCGAGTCGATCAGCGAATCGATGTCAGTTGATGTTTGTAGCCTATATCTGCTCAATAAAGAGGGCGAAATGCTGTTGTTGGCCACACATGGGTTGGCAGCATCTGCGGTGCGAACGGTTAAATTACCCGCTGGCGCGGGCCTGGTGGGGCTTGTTGCCAGTACGCGCCACCCGGTGAATATAGCTGATGCTGAAAAACACCCGGCCTATCTTTATGTTGCCGAAACCCAGGAAGAGCGATATCACGGTTTTTGTGCGATACCTCTGGTATTTGGCGGGCGCGTAATCGGTGTCCTCGTTGTACAGAGCAGTGAAAAACGCCAGTTCTCGAAAAATGAAGAGGGATTCCTGGTTACCCTCGGGGCGCAGCTTGCAGTATTGCTGGCGAATTATCCCATATCGGCAGAAGACATGGAGCTCAGCGCACGCGTGGCTGGAGTGAAAGGCTCTCCGGGAGTGGCGATTGGGTATAGTTATCTATGCGATCATGGGGAACTTTATGAGGTCTCAGACTCTCCCTGCCCTGATACAGAATCGACGATTAGCGAATGGCATGCGCTGGTCAAGCGGGTCAGCAATCAGATTGATGATGAAAAACGATCGTTAGGAAAGGATGTTGGCGAGGGTGTCAGCGGGATTTTTAATGCCTATAAAATGTTGCTCAATGATCCGGCATTTGTCGCAGAAGTTGAGCATAACATCAGGGATAATAATTGGTTACCGGGGGCATTAAAGCTCGCAATTTTGCATTTTTCAGAAGTCTTTCTGGCGATGGAAGATCCCTATCTTCAGGCCAGGCATGAGGATATCCATCATCTGGGAAATAAACTCTTTAATGCCTGGAAAGGTACCCGAGCTTCCAGCCATGAGGTTGACGTGGATATCGTTTTGGTGGGCCAGCAGGTCAGTATATCGGATATTGCATCGGTTGCTGCGAATCGCCTAAAGGGTATTCTGTGTTTCGGCGGTTCCGGTTTGTCCCATACAGCGGTTCTGGCGAATTCGCTCGGTGTGCCGGCTGTGATGGGTACAGGCCGTATTGGCGGGCTTATTGATGGGCAACTGTTAATCGTCGATGGTGATCAGGCTCAGGTACATATCAGCCCCAACAAAGTACTGCTGAACGAATACAGGAAGATAATTCGAGAGTCGAAAGCTCTGACCCGGCAACTGCGAAATTTGCGGCAGGAACCAGCTGAAACAACGGACAAACAAGAGATACGCCTATACACCAATACCGGATTGTTGACCGACATATCTCCCGGCTTAAACAATGGTGCCCAGGGCGTCGGGCTGTATCGGACCGAAATACCCTTTCT
>CBDUGR010000200.1:0-5074 GCA_965366515.1 uncultured Gammaproteobacteria bacterium
CATTCGCCATTGAGTACCTGATAAATGGAATATTGATTTAGCTGGGCGGGCTAAAAGGCAGGGATCATTGTCCTGCCTTCGCCTCACCTGAAATGGCCAAACTAGCTGAACAACGCACAGCGCTTCTTGTAGGCCTCATGTGCAATCTGCACGTCTTCCAAAAACACAGGTAATTCTTCAAGAAGCAGTGCCTGAGGCCCATCCACCAGGGCCTTGGTCGGCGCAGGGTGAAAGTCCACCAATACCATGTTGGCACCGGCAATGATTCCCTGGGCTGTGGCGTGCATCACATCCATCAAACCGTCAGGCGCTAGTTCGCGAGTTCCCACCGAGTGAGATGGATCGATGCAGACCGGCATACGGGTCAGTCGTTTAATAACGGGAACATGAGCAAAGTCCACCAGATTACGGTGGGGTAAACCATATTCGCTTTTCATTCCGCGTAAGCAGAAAATCACATTTGAGTTGCCTTCGCTGGCCAGATACTCGGCAGCATTGAGCGATTCATTCAGGGTAATACCAAAACCACGCTTGAGTAGTGCAGGGTAAGTGCTCTGGCGGCCGATGGCCTTTAGCAGCTCAAAATTCTGCGTGTTGCGGGTACCAATCTGTAGCATCACTCCGGTGGGATTACCTGATCTCTCCAGGCATTCATGAATCTCATCAATATGCGCTTCGTGAGTGATCTCCATGGCGATCACTTTGATGCCATATTTGCCCGCCAGCTCAAAGACATAAGGCAAGC
This sequence comes from uncultured Gammaproteobacteria bacterium, assembly GCA_965366515.1. GTDB lineage: Bacteria > Pseudomonadota > Gammaproteobacteria > Pseudomonadales > IMCC2047 > JAJFKB01. The sequence goes on from CBDUGR010000200.1 coordinate 746, forward strand.
AGGCATCACCATGCCCCTGGAAGGAGTAGGGGTTGGTGCGAGGTTTGTAGGCGCCCATGCGAGTGCATTGCTGACCGTTCTCTTTAAGCGCCTTCATCATCAGCTCTACATGTTGAGGATTGTCCACCGCGCAAAGGCCGGCAAATATATTCAGCCCCTGTTGATCAAAGCGCACATCGTTATAGGTAAAGCCGGAAGTCAGCAAATTATCTTTGTGTCTCCCGAGGATTCGGTATTCCTCAGAAATCCGTATGACGCGCTCAACGGCGGGCAGGCATTCTATTTCTTCCTTGTCCAGGGTATGAGTGTCGCCGAGCAGGTAGATCTCAGTGAGCTTTTGCTGATTTCCCTGAATATCGTGTTTGTTCAGCTTGATACCCGGCAAGGATTCAAGGTAATGCCAGGTTTCGATGAAATTTTCACTCTGTTCTTCTGTGTCTGGATGCAAAATAACAAGCATTAATGGGTCTCCGTACAAATATTGTTTTAGGTGGATCTATTCCAGTTAGGGCCGTGTTAACAGGTCTTAAAATTGATATGCTGAGTATAACGCTAACAGGATGCGGATAGTTAATGGCATTCATTTAAATTTCAGTAATAGCTATAGTCGCCGGCCGGATATCTTCTATCTTCGTAAATCCCATCAAAGTTCTCAATAATCCGAAAGTGGTGAGTTATAACGCTGCCGCTGCCGCGTTAATAGGTTTGGATGCCGACTTATATAAAGACCCGGAATAAAGACCCGGAATTTACAGAGATATTTTGTGGAAATATGGTGATGCTGTATTCCGGTCATCAGTTTGGTACCTGCGTGTCCCCAGCTTGGCGATGGAAGGGCGTTGCTGTTGGGGGGAGGGTATGTAGTAATGTCGGTGAGCTGCTCATGTTACAGGCAGAGTATTTATAGCTGCACTATTGTTCCGATTTTTCTGTAGATGGTTTAATATTGCCTCCCATACATCAGTTATATGTATAATAAGCAGACGGTTAAGATTACATTTAGATAAATAAATTACTTACATAATAATAAGGGATTCCAGAATATGGGACAGGTTAATCGTACGGGTGGTGATAGACGCCAGCAATCACAGCAGGATATTAACGCGCTGGTATCATCCCGTTCCGAAACATTATCGCTTTATGCTGAACTCGCTACGCACAGGCCTTTTCAAGAGAATGCAAATTTTGAAGAGGAGCTACAGCATTTCTGTGAGGCACTGATCGATTACACGGCAAATGCGCACTTCCAGTTATATCAACATATGGCTGAGAATAAGGAACGACGCAAACCTGTGGTCAAGGTAGCAGATAGTGTTTACCCTAAAATTGCAGAAACAACCGATCGTATACTGGCTTTTAACGACCGTTATGGGGAGCATCTAATATCGCTTTCAAAAATAATAGAGAGCGTCGAGCATGATTTGTCCAGTATTGGCGAAATATTGGCCGATCGTATTCAATACGAAGATCAGGTGATTGAAGCAATGCGAGGGGAGCGCCGCAGGCTCTAACCGCATTTAGTTAGACTGGTTTTCATTCAGAAGGTATCTGCCCTCTTCAAAGGCGCAGAAATAAAGGTCTATATCTGGATGGTTGATAGGTTCCTTTTCAGGATAGTCACTCAGGTTTTTTTCGGCTACATATGTTTCATGATTTGAATTATGAACCAGCACTCGATACCAGGGTCGGTTTTTGGGTGGCCGGCTTTTCGCCATAAGCTCATACCATTCATCCGACAGCATAAAACAGGAGTCGACGTCGACCACCACGCCCTGGTAATCAAAAAGTTTATGCTTTACCAGTTGCCCCACAAAGAACTTTGCCTGATCAGACATTGATGGCGTCCTGAATTTTCAGCATAGGTAATGCCTGGTTAATGTCGCGCAATTTGTCTATTGTTGAGCGTGATATAGTCATGAAGAATGTGGCTGGATTCAATGAGGTAAGGGTCAGCCGGATCGTCCTCTTCCGGTTCCTCCAGGTCATCCAGACTATTGATGGGCTCGAGACCTTTCGCAAGGCGCCTCTTGTTTTCAGTGTCCAGTCGCCATTGCCTGGACTCTGTCTGTTCTTTAATCCTGGCCAATTCATTGAGTGAAATGGTCGTTTTGTTTCTAATTTTTTCGACCCTTTCGATTTGGGATATACGATAAAGAAAATCGGGACTGCTTTGTACGCGCGTTAAATGAAGGCCCTTAATCTCGTCCAGCAATAATTGGGTATTGCCCACCTTCTTATAAAGAACCGGTCTGATCGAATCCCAGGGCAGGGCATCCTTTAGTGCGTCTTCACCAATTTCATTGACATCAATAATGGTGGGAAGCTGGATGTCTGGTATCACACCTTTATGCTGAGTGCTCTCCCCGGATATGCGATAGAACTTCGCCTGAGTTATTTTGAGCTGGCCCTGTTTGAGTGGGCTGAGCGTTTGCACCGTTCCCTTGCCAAATGTCTGGCCGCCTATAATCGGGCCGCGCTGGTAATCCTGAATTGCACCGGCAAAAATTTCCGATGCTGAGGCACTTAATCGATTAACCATGACCGCCAATGGACCATCATAGGCTACCTCAGGATCACCATCTTTGAGGATTTTCACCTGATCGCGCGCATTCTTGACCTGTACTGTTTGACCGGTTTTGATAAATAGACCAGTCAGTGCATTTGCTTCACCCAGAGAGCCACCACCGTTGTTGCGTAGATCAATGATCACGCCATCAACTTTTTCCTGTTCAAGTTCTTTAAGTAGTCGTTTTACATCGCGGGTTGAGCTTTTATAGTTAGGATCCCCCGCCTGATAGGCAGCAAAATCGGCATAGAAAGTGGGGATGTCAATAACCCCGATTTTAATCTGCTCACCGTTTGAATCGATCTCCAGCACCTTTTTCTGTGCAGCTTGCTCCTCCAGTAATACTTTATTGCGAACGATGCTGATTTCTCGACTTTGCTGGTTTTCTGAATCTTTGGACATCAACTCCAGACGCACGGTAGTACCCTTTGGGCCGCGAATCAGGTCTACGACCTCGTCCAGGCGCCAGCCGACCACATCAACCATCGGTTTATCATCCTGCGCCACACCGATGATACGATCCGCTGGTTTTAGCTCCTTGGTTAAATCCGCCGGCCCTCCCGGTACCAGACGTACTATTTTGGTGAACTCCTGATCGGACTGCAGGACCGCACCAATACCCTCCAGTGAAAGGCTCATGTTGATGTTGAAATTTTCGGAGCGCCGTGGTGCAAAATATTCGGTGTGAGGATCATAGCTCTTAGCCACAATATTCATATAGAGCTGGAACGCATCTTCGATATTGGTTTGATTAAGCCGATTCAACTGGTTTTTATAGCGTTTCAGCAACAGCTCGGTAATATCCTCCAAAGGCTTGTCGGCGAGCTTGAGATTGAGCACGGCATTTTTGATCCGTTTGGACCAAAGCTGTTCCAGTGACTGCGGCGAATCCGCCCAGGACGCTTGCTCTCTATCCAGCTCCAGAGTTTCATCACGACTGAAATCAAATTGGTTTACGCCGTTTTCGCTGAGCTGGTTGATGACCCAGTTGAGTCGCTCTTCAACTCTTTGCTGGTAACGGTTGAAAATGACAAAAGCGGGTTCCAGATTTCCCTTGTTTAGAGCGTTATCGAGACTGTAACGGTAGTTTTGAAATTCTTTGATATCTTGATTAAGCAGGTAGGCCTTGCCGGGGTCGAGCTGATCCAGGTACTTATCCAAAAGCTGGCTGGAAAAGTCGTTATCGATGCTGATATAGCGATAGTGATTGAGTTTCAATTGATTAACAATTTCAATGCTGGTCTGTTTTAGATCATCATTGCCTTGCACCGGAATTATCGCGTAACCCGGGTTGCAAAATAATGTGATTGTCATCAGTGCCAGGGTTGTAGCTCTGATTCGATCTCGACAAATACTAAAAATAGCCATAAATCCGGTTCCAGTTTTACTTCTGCTCGCGCTACAATAGCGCCTCTTTGGTGCGTCACATATCTATGTGACCGTATTGAATTTGGACTTAATCTGTTAGCCGTAGTTCAGTGCCCCGCAATATGCCTCACTATGTTTGGCAGATGTTGCTGGCGCTGTGATTGTTCTCACAGGCTAAATAGCAAGTCTTTAAAAACGCTTATCTTAGGATACGCATCTCTTTTTCGCACTATTAAGTTTAGGGAATAATTAAATGGTTCGCACTTTTTATCTTACATTTGTAATGGCGGCGCTCGTATTAACGGGTTGTGACGCTAAGAATAATGGTTCCGCTGACAATTCAGCAGCAAACCCTGCTGTTTCGCTGGAAACCGATGAGGAAAAATTGAGTTACG
>CBDUGR010000201.1:0-5064 GCA_965366515.1 uncultured Gammaproteobacteria bacterium
GCTGCATATCAATCATGCCAATGAACTGGACACCGAGGTCGCGGAGGCGCTCGCCAAGCTTAGTATGAATAACGTCATGCTACTGAATCAAAGCGTCTTACTGCAGGGCGTGAATAATCATGCTGACGCACTGGTTACGCTAAGCGAAAGCCTTTTTGATCACGGCATAATCCCCTATTACCTTCATTTGATGGATAAAGTACAGCATGCCGCTCATTATGATACGCCATTGCAAAGTGCCCACATCCTGGAGCAGGAACTGCTTGCCAGGTTGCCCGGCTATCTGGTACCCAAACTGGTCTTTGAGGAACCCGCAAAAAATTCAAAAACTCCTTTAACGACGATCACTTAAAGACTATCAATTATTTACCGCAGTCACTGGCTAAAAGCACAAGTTTTGCCTATATTCTATAGAGGCCATAGAAATTGCCGGCACACAAAGGCAGCGCCACAGATATTGACACACCTCATACTCAAAGTTAGAGGCTCAGGTGACGTATTGTCCTAAAGGAGAAAATATGGCTCCAAGGAAGCACGTAATAAATAGTAGATAAATTACAAACATACTCGACACTATGCCTTATAATTGCGCTCCAATTATATCGATAATCTCAAACTGGAAGTAGCTGATGTCCCGTGAGCAAGGCCCTGAAAATTTTATAATCCCGGATCGTACGTTGCATACGCTCTCTTTTTGCGAGCCAACACCACGACATCTGAGCGAGTGGATAGAACAACTTCCCATGGTAAATTTGGGAGAGGCATCGAAGCAACTTTATCATGCGGTTATCGAATTAAACCAAATGGTAGTAGACCCCGAAGTACGCATTAAGCTTCTGGAGCTGCTCCGAACACCCATTAACTTTATAGTCAATGCGTTGAGTAAGCACTATCTTAATCAGCCCATTGTATTACCTGAAAAAGCCAAGAAAGTTTCTCGACTGGCCATGGCTCTGGATAACCACCTCGCAACCGGTTATAAAATTGTTGTTTCAGATAATAGCAAGCTGGATCACTCGTTAACTTCACGTAAAACCAAAAAAATCTCAACCCTGGCTATTCACAGGGCCATTACGATACTGACCAAATCTATTGTGCGAGCTTGTCAGCTCTATATACCTGCCCCGGAACGAGCCTGGAAGGAGATTCACCAGCTCTACCTGATAGCCGAGGCGAACGATATTCTGGACTCGCCTGTAGATGATCGTACAAACCAGTTTTTGACCACATCCAGCATCGCCGACACCTATAAAAGGGCTCTGATGCTGGGGTGTTGCCGTGCAAATCAAATTCGGCAACGGGATATCATGAGCATCTACGAAGCCACCGAAATGTGGAGCAAACAGGTCAATATTCTCAGTGCCCAAAGCGACTCGGTTTTCGTTGTCAATTTAGGAAACGATGCACCTCCCATTCATAGAGATCTTGCACGACGAAAGTTAACGCCCTTTTATCGCGGAGTAGATCTAAAGAATTTATTATCCCTGCTGCACGCGTATCTGGCACAACCAGAAGACTATCATGACGCTTTTGTTAAGGGTATTACAATTCCTCAATCTGTCTCTCAGGATTTAGTAAGATTTCTGGTAAGTGCCTGGGAATCACTCACTGAAAGAGCCTTTTCACGAGTTCCCAGTAACAAGCCTATTAAACTCTGTATTGGATTCAGTGCGACGCACTATTTTGTCTCAGGGGGAGTTGATTTTGATGCACAACTGGAAAGTGGCAAGCAGGAAGCTGAAGAAAACTCAAGCCATTATACATCGGCCGATGTCAAGTCGGAGAGCAATCAGCCAGATCAGTGGGCTACCGGGTTTGATGTGGACAAGCACAGCTATACGGGCACTGCAAATGATAAATTTGATGCCATAAACTATGTGGCGGCAGACGAAAAAGATCAGAATGATTTTGATGCATATCCACAGAAAGCCAAGCACAACGTCAGCACCTTTGAAGCAGAATTGGTAGACACCAGTCCAAATGGTTACTGCGTTAACTGGCGAGACAACGTACCTGCGGAAGTTAAGGCCGGAGAACTGGTGGGTATCAACGAAGGTGTCAGCCACACCTGGAGTATTGGCGTGATTCGCTGGCTCAGCCAGAACAATCCTGCCGAGACCCTCATGGGTATTGAGCTGATAGCACCCGGCGCCATTCCGTGCGGCGCCAAGGTGGTCACAAAGACAAAACGCCGCTCTGATTATATGAGGGCCTTGTTGTTACCCGCTTTGCATTCTATGAATCAACCGGCTTCAATTTTTACACCAAACCTGCCTTTCAAATCGGGCGTTAAAATAATTATTAATCAGTACGGCGAAGTATCACACGGTTACCTCAGGAATCGGCTGACCTCCACGGGGAGTTTTAGCCAATTTGTTTACGAACCAGATACCGAAGTCGATCTTCGCGATGAGTCTGATGATAACATCGAGGATTTGTGGCCAGATATATAGCACCGAATACCAGGAATTTTATGCTGGACTTAGCTACGCGAGCGTACAAAGTACCAACATAAACCCATCGTTCGGAGAATTCCGAATCACATGAAAATTATTGGGTATTAGCAGTAGATCAATGCAAAATAATAAAGAAGCAGTTCGATTACTCATACTGGAAACTTCGCAAAACGATGCGGAGGATTTAGTCAATCTGCTGCGCAATGCGGGGCGTGCGACTCAAGCCCAGATGATCGAAACAGCAGAACAATTACCTGATTTGCTGAATACGAAAACCTGGGATCTATGCCTTGCTCATGCTCAGTGTGATGACCCCAATGCCTTTGATGTACAGCGCCAGATAAAGAGCCTGGAACAGGATATTCCGCTGATCCTTCTGACAAGTGCCAGTGACCCTCAGCTGCTCACAGAGGCTTTGGAGTCAGGCATGAAGGATGCTGTTTCAATCGAGGAAAAAGATCGACTTAAACTGGTAGTGTTGCGTGAACTTGACAACCTGCAACATCGAAGAGCTCGACGAAAAGCCGAGATACGTCTGCGCGAAACCGAGAAACGCTGCCAACTTTTGCTCGACAGTTCCCGAGATGCGATTGCCTATGTACACGACGGCATGCATATCTACGCTAACAACACCTACATCGAACTGTTTGGCTATGCGGATTTTGAAGATCTGGAATGCATGCCATTAATGGACATGGTCGTCACCGACGAACAGGAAAAATTTAAAACTTTTCTAAAGAGCTATTCAGACGGCAAAACAGATATTGATGAATTCAGTTTTATGGGTGTACGTGATGATAGTTCAAAATTTGCCGCAAAAATGCAATTTTCATCAGCACGCTATGATGGCGAAAATTGTACTCAGATAATCATCCGTACCGGCGGCGATTCATCCCAGGCAGCCGATACGGATAGCCAGGATATTATTACCGGACTGCAAAACCAGTCCTCCTTCAAAAACTATGTTGATAAGGCGGTTGAGAAAGCAGCCCAAAGCAAAGAGACCATCCGGGTTCTGTATATTCAGCTCGACGAATTTGTACCTATAAAAAACCGAATTGGCGCCTCTGCGACCAATTTAATACTGGTCGACATTGCCCGGGTTCTGCAGCAAGTCGTAGTAGCCCCCAATATGTTAGCCCGCATAGCGGACTATAGTTTTGCTGCACTCGTTTTTGGACTGGACACAGCAGCTACACAGCAGCTGGGAGAAAAGATTTGTAAAGCGGTGGCGGCCAATCGTTCAGAGGTTTCGGGAGAGTCGATAAAAATCACTGTAAGTGTCGGCATCTCCAATATAAACGAAAGTACGCACGATTCTTCAGAAATAATCAATAAAGCACTAGAAGCTGCTGCCTTTATCAAAGCCAATACCGGAAAGGGCAATGCCGTACAGCTGCATAGTACCCAAGAGCAAGGCGAAGCCCATGATCAACAGATTATGCAAATGCTGGATGATGCCATTCAGAATGAGCTCTTCAAACTGGTATTTCAGCCGATTGTGAGCTTGCGTGGCGATTCTGGTGAACATTACGAAATTTTGCTGAGGATGGTTGGCGAATCAGGAGAAGATATTTCTCCAGCACAGTTTCTTCAAACAGCTTCAAATCAAGGGTTGTCGAAAAAAATTGATCGCTGGGTGATTGAGCAATCCATACGAAAATTGGGCGAACACCTTTCCAAAGGTCACAAAACACACCTGTTTATAAATCTCACCCGAGAAACTATTTTAGACACTACCCTGTTACCTTGGGTTAGCCAACTACTCAATGATGCGCGTTTACCCGGTGACAGCGTCATTTTTCAAATTAGCGAAACGGATGCTACCGCCCATCTCAAAGATGCAAAGGAATTTATAAAAGGAGCCAATGAGCTTCAGTGTAAGACCGCCATCACGCATTTTGGTAGAGCACTCAATCCCTTCAACACACTCAAACACCTGCCCGCCAGTTATGTTAAAATTGACGGTTCTTTCGTCACTGAGCTCGGCAAGAACGAAGAGACTAAGGAAGAGTTGAAAACACTGGTGAGCTCTCTTCACACCCAAGGTATTTTAACAGTCGCCCCGTTAGTAGATTCTGCCAGCCTGTTACCCACATTATGGCAGGCGGGGATTAACTATATTCAGGGTTACTATATTCAGCAACCAAGCATCGCTATGGATTATGATTTTTCCACTGAAGACGATGACGAATAGCTCTTTAAAGTATTGTAAAAAAGGGGCCGAAGGCCCCTTTTTTACAGCTGCTATGATCAGTGCTACGATCAGAGTTGCTGCAATCAGACTACCGGTATTTGATGTAAATGCACATCCTGCTGAGGGTATGGGATACTGATTCCCTCAGCATCAAATGCTTTTTTCACTAACTCTTGCATCTGAAAAAATACGCCCCAATAGTCGGCAGCATTAACCCATACTCTTACGTTAAAATTAACCGAGCTATCAGCTAAGGCAGCACATAAGACGGCAGAGGCTGGCTCCTTAAGGATTCTGTCTTCCGCGTCGATTAATTTTTGCAAAACTGCTTTGGCTTTATCGATATCGTCCTGGTATCCAATACCGAATACCATATCCACTCGTCGCGTATCCAGTTTGCTGAAGTTCGTG
>CBDUGR010000202.1:0-5049 GCA_965366515.1 uncultured Gammaproteobacteria bacterium
CCTTCAACTGAACGATGTCGCTTATTGCCATTATTATTCAGCGGACTGTCTGTCCACCCGCGACTGACAGCTCTTGCATCTATTATTCAGCAAACAATCAGATAATTAAATAACAGATTGTGGAAATAAGCACCGCGCCAATCAAATTAATCATCAGCCCATATCTGGCCATCTCCCGAATAGGTACCTGGCCACTACCAAAAATAATCGCATTGGGTGCCGTCGCCACCGGTAACATAAACGCACAGCTGGCGCTCATCGCGGCCGGAACCATTAACAGCGCCGGTTCAATCTGTGTGGCAATTGCTGCGGCGGCCAAAATAGGCATAAGCAATGTCGTGGTAGCGGTGTTGCTGGTCATCTCTGTCATAAAGGTAACCACCAGACATATCATCAACAACAGCAATAGCACGGGTAATGCGGATAGCCCGACCAGCTGACCGGCAACAGCCTCACTTAATCCGGCATTTTTGAAAGCCTGAGCAATGGCGATCCCCCCACCAAACAAGAGCAACATACCCCAGGGAATTCGATTAGCGGTTTCCCAATCCAGTAACCTTCCCCCCTTTCCATCTGACACAATGAACATCAGCACCACCGATGCCAGAGCTACCGAGGCGTCGTTGGCATTGGGCAAGTTTAACCACTCACTCCATCCTCCGAAAGGCTCCTTGCGGGTAACCCAGGCCAGCGCGGTCAAACCGAACAACAACAGGACTCTAACCTCAGCCTTGTGCCACTGCCCCAGAGCAGGGATATCAATATTCTGCTCAACTTCCAGTTTTCGGGTTAACCACCAGCCAATGATCGGAATAAAACAGATAACAACCGGCAAGCCCCATTTCATCCAATCCAGAAAGGTAAGCTCGACGCCCGTATTTTCCGTATAAATTTTCATGAAAATAAGATTTGGCGGCGTTCCAATCGGTGTCCCCATCCCGCCTACACTGGCGGCATAACAAATACCTAATAGCAGCGGAATCATGAGTGCTTTATTTTTTGCGCTCTCTAGTGTTGCCAACGCCACCGGCAACAGCATCAGAGTCGTTGCCGTATTAGAGATCCACATACTTAAAATGGCCGAGGCCGCCATAAAACCATATACAATGCGACGGTTGTTAGTTCCCCCAAACAGATGAACCATAGCCAAGGCAACGCGGCGATGTGCTCCATTTTTCGCCATCGCCGTCGAAAGAATAAATCCTCCCAGCAACAACAATATCAACGGATTACCATACGCCCCTGCCACTTCGCTATGCGTGAGCGCGCCGAACAAGGGGAAAACCGCTAAAGGAATTAAAGAAGTTGCCGGGATGGGTATCGCTTCAAAAATCCACCAGACAGCACAAAGAATGGTCACAGCGGCTACCAATGCGGGCTGACCAGCCCACCCCCACTGCAACATCAACAGAGCCCCACTCAAAGCAACGGCGGGCCCTCCCAATAAAGCAAAAAATCGAACACGATGTGCATCCATTAATACAGGCGAACTCTTATTGTTATCACTCGATTGTAACGAATTAGGATTTCGGCACAATACAAATCTTTTCCCTAATCGAGATAATCCCTGTTCAGCATCGATATCAATCACGTCAAAGGCTTCTTTTCTGCCCATCCAAGACTTGCTCTAGCTTTATTGTTTAATATGATGCAGAATCAATGTGTTAGCGATGTTTTGTGGGCAGATGCGCAGCCTGCTAGGGGTTACACGTGCTAACGCGCGCCGCGGCTTTGGAATTCATGTGAATCTAATCTAAAAAAGAGAGGCACGTATGAAAACAATGAATTGTAAGCAGTTAGGTGGCGCATGTGATAAAGAGTTTCGGGCGGATACCTTTGAAGAGATCGCAGAGTTAAGTAAGCAGCATGGTATAGAGATGTATCAACAGAATGATCCTGACCACCTGAAGGCTATGCAAAGCATGCAAGCGCTTATGAAAGACCCAAGCGAGATGAGCAGGTGGTTTGAATCGAGAAAAAAAGAGTTTAATGAGCTTCACGAGAGCTAATCAAATCACAAGGCAGTGTTGTTCGTTGGGTAATTCTGGGGACAGATACAAGTTTACCTAATACTGGCTTGATAGGGCTTTTTTAAGAAAGGGCATAATCGTTTTGTGCCCCTTGAGCCCAACCAGGGAAGCGGAGCAATCGACTTGCGCCCTGCCTTTTGCTGATCCAACATGTTTGAATTACGATAATCAACAAGGAGTGACTAGTCGAATGAAAATTACCAATTGTTGTTTTCGCCGCCACTATTTATTGACCGCCCTCTTGCTATTGCTGTTAAGCGGTCAGATTGCTCTGGCACAGGGTAGCAATCCGTCAAATTGCAATATTCCACAAGGCGATCTAGCTGCTCCTGACGTACCTGCGGGTTATTCCGGCGTGCAACGCATCGTCACTATAAATGGTCAGTATGTCGCCTCGCTCTCCACCGGACCGACCTCCGCAGTAACCGGCACGCCGGTACCCACGATGCTCAATCGCACACCTCCCCAGGGTTATGACTGGGATCCTTGCGTCGGGACAGTCACATTCGTGTTTGTCCCAGCTTCCGACACCGGCGGTACCAGTGATCCGAATATCGGTACCGATAGCACCGCTTCAGGTTCGGATAATGCAAGTGGTTCTGCAGTAGACGGTACTGGTGATGGTGATACACAGGTCGGTCCAACTGATGGTAACTCCGGGACCGGATCGGTGTTGGATGCGTCCGACTCGGGTGTGGGCTGGGTCGACGAAATCGACCTGAAGGACGACAATAGGAGCCTGCGATCGAGCAGAAGGCGCACGTTAGATCCAGCCGATTTTGAGCCACCGTCTGGATACAAGCGCATGTCCTATCCCAGCGAAACCTCCAATGCAGCCCCACCAGAACTGAATAAACTGGCGGATGATTTGATGAAAGGTTTAGATGACTGCGAAGTCATACTGAACAGTTCAAAAGAATCGGGTGACCGTAGTGAACTGGAGGCGGTCCGCTGCGTAAATCATCACAGCGAGTATCAGAGCCATCTGTTGAAAGCCGTCAACAAGGGCATCGGTTATCGCCAATCGACTGCAAGTAAGAATGATGCCCAAGCCAGAGCCGAATTACCCGAATACCGGTCGCTACGCATCCGGACTCAAGAGATTCGACAAAAGATCAATGCACTAAATAGTCAAAGAAAAAAACGCTAGCCAGACTAGGTATCATCTGACTAAGTCCGGGTAGATGAAGCTACTGTTCAGGGTGTTAGAGTTCAAGGCGAAAATGACAAACAATAGCAGGGCTATTGGCAAGATGTTCAACGCAGAAACCGCGCATCCTGGGTAGTAAGGAAAATTTCGGTGGGCAGTTCACTTATTATCCAAATCCGCCACTGATTTCAATTTAGGTTAAAAAACTTAGGATTCAGGGCCACCAACACTGGCGGTTCAGTAAATACCAAAGGCAAGACCGGCGGCCATCGTTAAACCCAGCTCTTCACACCGGCTAAGCCCTTCATTATTGACCTCTCCCTGCACGATGACCGGTTCCGCTACTTTCTTCATGGGATACCCTACCAGGATTCGATCAATCTCCCTTACCGCCCCCGAACCGTCGTTGCCCGCACTGATAAACAGGGCATAGGGCAAATTGAGCGCATGCTCCTGCGCTGGGTAATAGGTACGATCGAAAAAGTCTTTTATTGCGCCGGACATGTAGCCAAAATTTTCCGGTGTGCCAATTAGAATACCGTCGGTTTCGACCAAGTCAGACAGACTGGCGTCAAATGCCCGGATTAATTTTGTGGTTGTCCCTAATTCCTGGTTTGCACCGGCGTAAACTGCTTTCGCTAACCTTTCTGTGTTCCCAGATTGACTATGGTATAGAATAAGTAATCGCTTTTTCGACAATTGGCACCCCGATGAGTAGTTTCAGCAATGACTAACCTGCAAACTGTGCGCACCTTTATCGCCACTATACCAGAACCAGAAACGACAAAAAGATTGATAGCTGCCTATCAACCAATCAAAACAGGAAAGTTTGCCAAAGGCATTCGCTGGATCGATGAGGCGAACCTGCACGTCACACTGAGATTCTTAGGCAACCTCAGCCCGGAACAACTTCAGCAATTACCCTCTGTCCTCACGGAGAAGCTGCATGGTTATCGGCCTTGTACGCTGATTTTCGATCGCATGGTTTGGTTCCCCTCGGAAAGGCGCCCAAGAGTAGTCGCTGCCAATTTCAAGTCCAGCCCAGAGTTTCATGCCATCGCCTTAAGAGCTGAAATGGCTGCGCGCGCCATTGGTGTAACGGCGAATCGGCGGGCATTCCGGCCACACCTAAGCCTGGGTATTTTACCATCCAAAGATTTACCACCCTGCACGCTGGAACAACCGATTGATAATCTAGAAATGCCTGTTGAGGAGTTAATCGTGTTCAGTAGCGAGCTCACTCCACAGGGGCCGATATACAGAGAGCTTTATTGCGTGAGTCTGAAACCCTAATATTTTTAATGTGAAGAGTTTTGCAACGACTATCACTTTAAATGATCGCCCCGACACTAAAAGCCGAAAACCAAAATAGTTAACAATTTTATAAACTTATGTGCGAAAACTAGAGTTCTCATCTACTATTAGTACATATTGTGGTCTTGCGGCTTATATATGGCGAATAAACCAAAGCAGTCTCTTTCTTACAAGTTGACCAAATTGTGCCTGGCACTGGCGTTAACGATCGGCCTCGCGTTGAGCGCAGCCCAGGTAGTGGTTGGCTATTTTAGGCTCTCCGATCAGCAAGCGCAGGTAGTTGATCGGGTGATTGCCGTCGCACAATTTTCCGCAGAGAAGGCGCTCTCCAATCACGATAAGGTATTGGCGGAGGCGATGATAAAAGGTTTGCAGGGCCTTCACCCTTTCATCCTCAGTATTACGCTACAGGATCAGGATGGCAGCATCTTTGCAGAGAACAGCAAACCACCTAAATCAACGAAGACCCGTGTGCTTACGCAATTCATGGGAGGGGCAGTTAGCGAATACTTTATCCCGCTGAATACTAAAACAGCATCTCAGCAAGGCCAGGGC
>CBDUGR010000203.1:0-5005 GCA_965366515.1 uncultured Gammaproteobacteria bacterium
CACAAAGCTAAACAGCAGCGTTCCAGCGTCATGGGTTTGCTGGGTGCCCGGGTTCAGTTATTACCACATCAGCTATACATCGCGCAGCAAGTTGCCGATCGCTATGCCCCTCGGGTGCTACTGGCCGATGAGGTCGGTTTGGGTAAAACCATAGAGGCGGGCATGATCCTGCATAAGCAGCTGAATAATGGTCGTGCCCAGCGAGTTCTGATTTTAGTTCCCGAGAACCTGCTGCATCAGTGGCTGGTTGAAATGCTGCGGCGCTTTAATTTGCATTTCACGATTCTGGATGAAGACCGTTGCAGCGCTTTTGATGACCAGACAAACCCCTTCGATAGTGCCCAGCTGATCCTGTCCCCCCTGAATTTTTATGCCGCAAACAGGGATATTCAAAGCCTAGCGACTGCCTGCGATTGGGATCTGCTGGTGGTGGATGAGGCGCATCACCTGGGTTGGAATGAGCATCAGGTCAGTGAGGAATATGACTGTGTTGAGCGACTGGCACAGATCTCGAAAGGACTATTGCTATTGACGGCAACACCCGAGCAACTGGGGTTGGAAAGCCATTTTGCGCGTCTACGTCTGCTGGATCCAGATCGTTACTATGATTTGGAAAAGTTTCGCGCGGAAGAGGCTGAGTATCAACAGATCAATGAAGTCGTTAAAGATCTGTTGGCCTGGCAATCCGGAGCTTTGCAACAGCAGCAGGAAGAATGCGCTGACGATGCACTGCTTGACGATCTCATCGCACGCTTGCAGCATTATCTTGGTGCGGAGGCTTTGCAAGCATTGCAGGCCGTCGCTGATCATCGTTCTGCAGGGCAGGTGGTGGACACCCTGATCGCAACATTATTAGATCAACACGGAACTGGCCGAGTGTTGTTTCGAAATACCAGGGACAGCATCAAAGGATTTCCTGAGCGGGAGTTAATTCGACATCCATTGGGCGAGCTGCCCTTGTCAGCGCAGGACTGCGCCGAACAGTCAGTACAAAGCCTGCTGTGTCCGGAAGGGCTGATGGGGAAAGACTGGTTCAAGATGGATGCCCGTGTTCACTGGTTATTGGCTTGGCTAAAAGAAAATCGATCTGAAAAGCTGGTTGTTATCTGTGCGCTGGCCGAAACGGCAATCGATCTGGATCAACACCTGCGAAAATCAGGTTTTGCATCGGCAGCATTCCACGAAGGTCTGGATTTGGTTGCCAGAGATCGCGCCGCAGCACATTTTGCTGATATGGAAGAAGGTGCACAACTGCTGGTTTGTTCCGAAATTGGCAGCGAAGGACGAAACTTTCAATTTGCCCATAATCTGGTGCTATTTGATTTGCCGCTGAATCCGGATCTTCTGGAGCAGCGAATTGGCCGATTGGACCGAATTGGTCAGAAACACAAGGTTAAAATTCATGTGCCTTATTATGAACCGAGCGCACAGGCAAGACTTCTGGATTGGTACGATACAGGAATTAATAGTATTGAAAGAAATTCTGATGCCGGTTCGGCCATATTTGAGCGGTTGGGTGATTTCCTGATCAATTGGTTAGTGACAGGTCATGATTCGAGCATATTGGACGATACGCGAGAATTGGCGCGGCAATACAGGCTGCGGCTGGAGAATGGCAGAGATAGGTTGCTGGAGATGAATTCCTGTCACCCTGAGCGTGCAGCCAATCTGTTAAAGGAAATTGAGGCACATCAGGGAGAGCGAGTACTGTCCGAATACATGGAACGGTTGTTTGATCAGTTTGGTGTGGATCAGGAAAAACACAGTGATTTCAGTTCAGTGGTTTATCCGGGAGATCACATGCGCTGCAGTCACTTTCCCGGTTTACCCGAGGGAGGCGTAACCATAACCTGTGATCGTACGTTGGCACTTGCGAGAGAGGATATCCAGTTTTTAAGCTGGGAGCATCCGATGGTGAGGGGTGCGATGGATATGGTATTGCAGGAAGATTTTGGTAATAACGCCGTATGTACACTCAAACTGCCGCCCCTGCAACCCGGTACGTTACTGCTCGAGACGCTATTTGTGATGCGTTGCCAGGCACCGCAAGAGCTGCAGCTTTTTAGATATTTGCCATTGACCACTGTGCGACGGGTATCGGATAGTCAGGGTAAAGATTTAACCCATGTATTGACGCAAGAGCGATTAAATCAAAGAGTGAAGCCGATAAAAAGGAATGTTGCCCGTGAGCTGGTCAAGCGTGCACAGGAACAGATAGAGACACTTATGACGCATGCGCAACAGAGCGTTTCGCAGCAGCACTCACAGATCATCGAAGAGGCGCGAACCAGGATGTTAACGTTACAGAATGCCGAATTGCAGCGTCTGCAGCGGCTCTCCTTAGTCAACCCAAATATCCGCAAACAGGAAATTGAGCAGATTAAGATTGAAAGCGAAGCACTTGAACACTATTTGAATAAAGCGCAGCTTATTCCGGATGCTTTGCGCGTTATTCTTGTGGTCTAATGTATTCACACAAATTCGCTAGCCTGTTTTATGAGCCAGTAGTCAGACGGTAGAGATCCTATGTTTATTTTTTCAGTCAGCGCCAAAGCACGCAAAGCGATGGAAGGGATCGCCATTGGGCAGGAAGTGCCCTTCATTGTCTACATCAACTTCAAAGACGCCATGGGTGCCGAAAAACTCTGTCAGCTGTATTTGCTGCGTGCAGGATTCAACGAAATTGAGATCGGCAAGCGTAAAACGGTATCTGAAAGTCTACTCAAAGATCAGCGTGTGGTGAATGCCGACAAAGCGTTAAAGGAAGCATTGGAAAAAGGCTACGCGGTTCAGCTATTCGATATGCACTAATACGAGCTCAAGCGAGCAGACATTCTGGGGGCTGTCTTGCACCTTACAAAATTACTCGATTTTACATTTCATAAGCGAATCATATAGTCAGCGTTTAGTCTAAGAATTTGTACTATACTGATTATCAAAGAGTGCTCGCACTGACCAGGGCAGCTAGCTGAGCGGGTTCATTTGTCCTTCTAGCCAATTTAAGCGGGTATTCCAGGATCCTAAATCAAAAAAATTGGTATAACGGCGCAAATAAAGGAACTCGTTGAGTGCCTGATCAATGAATAAACTATCAAATTATAGATCCCTCAGAGCCAATATGGGCAATCCAGGAAAGTGCATCAACGGCTTGTTGATGAGTTTTCTCCTGGGTGCAGCGCTTGTCGCAAGTGCTGAAGACCCTGCCAGAATAGTTCGAGTCGGAATTTACAACAGCCCTCCCGCAATTTTTGTTAATGATGATGACGACCCTGATGGTTTCTGGCCACAGTTGCTTGCTCATATTGCCACCAAGGAAAACTGGCAGTTGCAGTGGGTTGAGTGTGAATGGGTGCAATGCCTGAGTCACTTGGCAAGTAATCAGATCGACTTGATGCCCGACACCGTCATTAATGCAGAGCGCTTAAAGCATTATGCTTTCTCTAACGAAACAGTGAGGGTCAGCTGGTCTAGAGTCTACGCTCACCCCAAAGTAGATATTCAGACAATCCTGGATTTGGAGGGTAAGCGGGTGGCTGTGCTGGCAGGAAGCGCAAATTATAAAGGGCAGGGTGGTATCGCCGACGTGACAGAAAGTTTCGGTTTGGATATTGATTTTGTGGAGTTGCCAACCGATATGTCGGTACTTGCCAGCGTTGGAAATGGAATGACCGCTGCTGCCGTAGTGAGTAAAGATCTGGGTTCCCTTTACGAGCGTGATTTCAATATGCAGAGAACACCCATTATATTGCAGCCTGTGGATCTCAGGTTTGCCTTGACTAAGGGCGCAGAACTTAGCGGCTATCTGATCGATACCATTGACCGGGAATTACAGCAACTCAAGTCCCAGTCCGATTCCAGATATTATCAGTTATTGGAGGAGTGGCTGTTACAAAAGCCCACAGAAGCACCGGAGTTGCCCGGTTGGCTCTATTGGCTTTCGGCTATGACATTTATTGTTTTTCTGCTATTGATGGCGGGCAGTTTGGTGATGCGGCTGCGTATTCGCCAAAGGACCAAAGAGTTAAGAATGGAGGTCCGCTCGAGAAGGCGCTCTGAAGGTAAATTACGAGAGAGCGAACAAAGGCTGCAATCGATTATCGATAACACGCCGTCGATAGTCTACGTAAAGGACAGGGAAGGAAAGTTTTTACTGGTGAACCAGATGTTTGAGCAATTTGTGGGTTGTGATCGTGAGCAAATTATTGGTAAAACCGATTTTGATTTTTTGCCAGCTTTCCAGGCGAAAAAGTGTATCGAGCAGGATAGACAGGTTTTTGAGCAAGATATACTTTTAGAGCTGGAAGAGCAGGTGCCAGAAGTTGATGGAGGAGATTTTTTCCACACAGCCAAGTTTTCTCTTAAAGATGCCGGAGGAGATATTTATGGCGTTTGTGGTGTCAGTACCAATATAACAGAAAGAATAAAAGCTGAGGTTCTTCAAGCGGAACAACAGGCTGTTCTTGAAGAGTTATCGCGGGGTGGAAAACCATTTAATGAGGTGCTTGACGCTATTCTTAAATTTACGGAGAGTCATTGCGAGGGCGTTCGTAGTTCAATACTGTTACTCAAAGGTCGTAAACTGCACCTTGGTTCTGCGCCAACTCTTCCGGAAGAATACAACGTGCAGATTGATGGTCTTGAAATAGGCCCTGAGGTGGGTTCCTGTGGATCAGCAGCTTATCTCAAGAAACGTGTGGTTGTAGAAGATGTTCAGACGGATTCACGCTGGGAACAGTTTAGGCATCTGGCAGAGCAATATGGTTTCAGTGCCTGTTGGTCGGAGCCGATATTTGATAACAAAGGCCAGGTCTTGGGAACCTTTGCCATCTATCGGGACCAACCCGGAGGGCCTTCAACAAATGAGCTGAAGGTCATTCAGGCCATGGTGCACGTGGCCAGTATTGCGATCGAACAATATCAAACCAAGGAGCGACTGGCCAGTGCGTCAGATGAGTGGGTTCAGGCTCTGGACCATTTTGAGGATGCCGTCTATCTCTCGGATATG
>CBDUGR010000204.1:0-4995 GCA_965366515.1 uncultured Gammaproteobacteria bacterium
AGTCAGACAGAGCTGGCCAGGACGGATGGTATCGAGCGTTCTACACTGGGAGAGGTGATTGATCGGTTTGAAGAGCGTCATTTGGTGGAGCGTCGAAAGCACGCTTTTGATCGGCGAGCATATGCGCTTTACCTGACGGAGCAGGGGGAAGCGTTTTTGCAATCTGTTACACCAATGGTCATGGAGAATGAGCGCGAAATGACGAGTGGCTTTACTAATAATGAAAGACAGACGCTGCTGGATCTGTTGCAAAAGCTCGCTGAGCAAGTTGAAAAGTAGAGGTATCGGTTGATTATTGATGCAGGGAAGGCGGATATAAAAAGGTTGATATAACAAATAGTGCTAACTAGCTTTACTGATAGCCGAGAACACTATTTTAAAGGTTTTACTAAAGGGTGCTATGATCCTGTTTCCCCTGCTTTTGAAGATATGGGAGTTTGTTAAGGCCATATCGACTGGATTAAAATAACCTTCTAAAAACTACGGGTAAGCGGGTTGACGATAGTGCAACCTTATTGTAGTATACCCATACGATATGGTATACCACCTACTTTATATAATAATAGCGCTGCATAACTGGTAGCGATTACGGGATTAGCTGCCCGTAAAATAATTAAAAACTATTGTGTGAGACGAAATATATGAGCGAATCTTATCGTTGGATGATGAATGAGCCTGGGCAACCGCTTGAAAAGGTTAATTTCGAGCTAGGCTCGCCAGCTGCTGGTGAAGTCACTGTGGAGGTTGCGGGTTGTGGTGTTTGTCATACCGATCTTGGTTATTTCTATGATGGTGTTCGCACTAACCATGAATTACCTTTGGCCTTAGGCCACGAAATCAGTGGCAGGGTTATGACGGCCGGTACTGGATGTGAGGCTTTAGTGGGTAAAGCGGTCATTATCCCGGCAGTTATTCCCTGTGGTGAATGTGATTTATGTCAGCGTGGCCTGAAGAACATCTGTCGTAGCCAAAAAATGCCAGGAAACGATATTCAGGGTGGCTTTGCTTCCCATATTACTGTTCCTGGGCATTGTTTATGTGAGGTTGATGAGTCTAAGTTAGAGGCGGCTGGGCTGACATTACCGGATGTTGCTGTTATTGCTGACGCGCTGACTACACCTTATCAAGCCTGCGTGCAGGCTGAAATCAAGCCTGGTGATTTGGCCATTGTTATTGGTATCGGCGGTGTTGGTGGTTATGCAGTGCAGATCGCGAAAGCGATGGGCGCAACGGTTGTTGCTGTCGATGTTGATACGGAGAAGCTGGAAAAACAGAAAGAGTATGGAGCTAGTCTCACGCTGAATGCGACAGAGTATCAGGGCAAAGAGCTCAAAAAAGCAATTATTGGGTTTGCCAAAGAGCAAGGGTTACGTACTACCGAGTGGAAGATATTTGAATGTTCAGGCAGCGCGCCTGGTCAAAATACAGCGTTCGGATTGCTCACTTTTGGCGCTCACATCGCTGTGGTGGGTTTTACCATGGCTAAGTTGGAGCTGCGCCTATCTAACCTGATGGCCTTCCATGCGAAAGCCCAAGGTAACTGGGGTTGCTCTCCTGACTATTATCCTGCAGCACTTGAATTGGTGCTGGATGGTAAAGTTACCATGCAACCTTTTGTTGAGCAGCATCCACTAGATCAAATTAACGAAGTCTTTACCGCCGCGCACGAGCACAAACTGACCGCGCGCGCTATTTTAGTACCTTAAGGGGAGTAACTATGAATCCAACCACCGAAGCTATTGTTCGGGATATTGCGCCAGATAATCTGGTAGTCCACAGGCTGGTCAGCGATGAAATTGAAAGCCTGATGCCCAAAGCCGAGGGTTAATATATGACCGATTCTCCTTTAAAAGTATCACTGCAGCATGAAGGGCGCTTATTGCGCCTGACATTAGCGCGGCCTAAGGCAAATATTGTGGATGCTGAGATGATTGCTGCGCTTTCATCGGCTTTGGATTCACATGCCAATGTTGCAGAGTTAACCGCAGTACTGCTGGATGCGGAAGGTTCGCATTTTAGTTTCGGCGCAAGCGTCGATGAGCATATGCCTGATCAATGTGCCGATATGCTGGCAAGTTTGCATGCCTTGATTAAGCAGATGCTGGATTTCCCGGTACCCATTTTAGTCGCGATTCAGGGGCAATGCCTGGGTGGCGGTCTTGAAGTAGTCTGCGGCGGTGACCTGCTGTTCGCTACACCAGAAGCAAAATTGGGCCAGCCGGAAATCAAATTGGGAGTGTTCGCTCCCGCCGCTTCTTGTCTGTTACCTGAGCGTATTGGTAGTGGACATGCTGCTGACCTGCTCTGGTCTGGTCGCAGTATTGATGGCAACGAAGCATATCGAATTGGTTTGGTGAATGAGTTGTCAGAAGATCCTTCCGCTGCAGCAGAAGCCTGGTTCGCCAAGCATCTGCTGGGAAGTAGTGCCAGCTCTTTGCGCTTTGCGCGTCGGGCATCCAGCTCTGACGCTGTGGCGCGAATCAAAGCCAAACTGGATCAAGTAGAGTCACTTTACCTGCAGGAGTTGATGGCGACACATGACGCTGTCGAGGGTTTGCAGGCATTTGTTGAAAAACGCACCGTTAACTGGGAGCACCGTTAATATGGGTACACAAGAAATAATCGAACGCTGCGAAGCGATTCATGAAGATTTGAATTTTACTGCAGCACGTGATTGGAAAGCGGCCGAACCTGGACGTCACGTGATCGGCCACTTGCCGATCTATGTTCCTCGTGAGTTGATTCATGCTGCGGGTATGTTGCCGTTGGGTATCTACGGCGGTGGAGACCAGATGGAAGTGATCCAGGGGGATGCTTTCTATCAGAGTTATATCTGCCGGATTCCGCGCTCCACTATCGAGCTGGCTTTGACGGGGCGTCTGGATTTTGTTGAAGGCATGCTGTTCCCTAGTATTTGCGACGTGATACGTAACCTGTCTGGTGTTTGGAAGCTGACCCAGAAAGATACCTACGTACGTTATATGGATGTGCCGCAGAACTATGATAAAGAGATTGGTGGCAGGTTCTATATCCGGGAAATGCAAGAGCTGTTAGAAGGCCTCGAAGGAATTTCCGGTCGTAAAGTGACCAATGAAGATCTGCTGGCCTCTATCAAATTGTTTAACGTCAACCGTCGATTGATCAACCAACTCTACGCAATGCGTATCGAGCAGCCCTGGAATATCCCAGTGACTGAGGTTTACCTGCTAATGCGTGCGGGACAGGTTTTACCGGTTGAAGAGCATAATGTAATGATGACTGACTATATCGCCGCCATTGGTGATGTGGAAAGACCACAAAAGGACAACACTAAAGTGGTCATGAATGGCATGTTCTGTGAGCAACCGCCATTGAATCTGATTCGTTCTATTGAATTGTCCGGCTGTTACGTCGTAGATGATGACTTTATTCTGGTTAATCGTTGGTTACGTGAAGATGTGAAGGAAGAAGGCGACGCGCTGAAAAACCTGTCTGATTGCTTCATCGATCACTCTACTCGTACTTCTGCGACTTACGAGCCTTCGGAAGAGCTCAAAGGAGCACAATTGGTAGAGGCTGTGCGCAAATCAGGTGCTGAGGGTGTGATCTTTGCCGCCCCAAGTTTCTGTGACCCGGCGCTTTTGGAGCGACCTATGTTGCAGGATGTGCTGGATGCCAACAATATTCCAAATATTGCGTTTAAGTATGCTGAAAATACTGGTCAGATGCAGCCAATTCGCGAGCAGGCCGGAACATTCGCTGACTCAATTAAGTTGTGGAGCTAAATTATGACTACTGAAAAGAAAGCCCCAGTTGATCTATCAAAAGACGTACAGAAAGATGCGTCGCAATTACTGCAAAAGGAAATGATCCGCGGCAACTACGAGCGACTTGCTCAAGCCGAAGAGAATCATAAAGAAAAGGTGGTTTACACCTTTGTTCCTGGAAACCTTAACGAATTGGTTATGTGTTTCGACGTGGTAGGTAACTACCCGGAAATTAACGCACTGCAGTCCGCTATGCAGAAAAAGACTGGCGCCTATGTCATGGAGGCGGAACGTGCCGGCCAAGATGAAGACGTATGTACTTACGTAAAAGCCGACCTGGGCATGATGCGTAAAGGTAACATCGGACCTGCTGGTAAGAAATTGGCGGATCCGGATTTGTTGCTGCTTTCATACACGGGTTGTTTCACCTTTATGAAGTGGTTTGAATTATTACGTCATGAATATAAGTGTGACACCACAATGTTGCACGTTCCTTATCAGGGTGACGGTGAAATCACTCAAAGCATGCGTGACTATGTGGTTAAGCAGCTGAAGGAAGAAGTCATCCCTGCTCTGGAGCGGACCAGTGGTGTTAAGTTTGATATTGACCGGCTGCGTGAGTACTTGCGTGAATCTGCCAAAGCAGAGGATCAGCTAGTTCGAGTATTGGAGTCTGCGAAATTAAAGCCTTCCCCAATCGATTCCTATTTTGGCGGTCTTTACTATGTGGGACCAACTTTCTCTGCTTTCCGTGGTACGCCTGAATGTACCGCCTATTATGATGCGCTGTGGGATGAAGTGAATGAGCGTATCCAAAAAGGACAAGGCCCAGTAACACCTGAAGGCGTCATGACCGAAGAAAAATACCGCTTGGTCGTCGAAGGTCCGCTGAACTACACCCATATGCGTGAGTTCTGGAAAATGTTCTACGACGAAGGTGCCGTAGTGGTTGCCAGCTCCTACACCAAAGTAGGTGGTAACTACGAGCAGGGCTTCCGTCATGATCCTGACAATCCTCTTGAGTCTCTGGCTGACTACTGTCTGGGTTGTTATACCAACCTGAATCTGCCATCGCGTACCAAGATGTTGGAAAACTACCTCAATGACTATGAGGCGGATGGTCTGCTGATTAACTCTATTAAGAGTTGTAACAGCTTCTCTGCGGGCCAATTGTTGATGATGAACGAAATCGAGAAACGTACTGGTAAACCTGCGGCCTTTGTCGAGACCGACCTGGTTGATCCACGCT
>CBDUGR010000205.1:0-4981 GCA_965366515.1 uncultured Gammaproteobacteria bacterium
GGCTGGCGTATATGCATCGATCGCAACTGCAGCATCCTGCAGGCTTTCTTCGCGTTTCCGCGCGGTCACCAGGACTTCTTCTATCGAAAATCCGCTTTCAGCAGCGAACGTTAAATTGCCAACGGGCAGCAGTAAGCTGCCGATGGTTGCGGCGAGTAGCTTTTTCCTCATGGTATCCCCTCCAGGGTGATTTATTTTTTTCTGGCAAAGATTATATTTATAAATAATTGAAGGTGCAACTAATTAGATGCGAATGAAAATTAAAACTAGTCGGTGCAAGGATCTTTGTCAGAAGGCCAATAGCGCCCAAAATCAAAGCATGACATTGCGTTCACGCAGAGGATTATTCCCATTCATCATCCAGTTCGCTCTCTAAATGCTCCATATGACGGTCGAGTTTATCTAATATTCGCAGTAAAGATTTCAATTCCTGGTTGTTTAACCCCGCAGCAATAAGCTCGCCAGTTTCGATTCGCTTCGGAGTAATTTGGTCGTGATAACTGGCGCCTTCCTCGGTGAGGAAAATTAATAGCCTGCGACGATCTCTTTTTGACTGCATCGTATCAACAAAACCAATCCCTTTTAGCGTTTTAACAGCTCTGGAAATAGTCGCTGCATCGAGGCTCGAAATCTTGGCAAGTTGTCCGTTGGTTAAGCCCCCATAAGAGCCAAGTAAGGCAATGACCCGCCATTCACGATCACCGATGGGGGTATTGGACTCGCGAATTAGCTCAGAAAGTTTGTTTCCCGCATCGGACATTCGCAAACCCATCTGGAAAAAACGAAAAGGAAGAAAGGTTTGCAGATCAATAGGATCTTTCACCTGCGCCGTCTTTCGGATAGCGGGTTTATTTTTGATCTTTGCGGCAGGCTTTGTCTTACCTTTGACCATGGCATGAATCTCTAATAGCAATGAGAACACATTATAATACAGACAAAATATAGAAATACAATTTAGTTGAAGATTCAATAAAATAATTGATATTTCATAAAACAAGATGTAGGTTGTTCTGATAAATATGGGCTGTAGTGATATAAAGAAAAGAATCTGGCAGTAACGCCAGCAATACCCAATCTGATAAAAGTAGTCGCCAACGATGAGTATATTTAAAACCTGCGGAGAAAAATTTGGCCCGGGAATGCTGTTTGCTGCAGCCTGTGTCGGTACGTCACATCTGGTTCAATCAACGCGTGCTGGTGCAGATTACGGCCTGCTGCTCTGGTGGGTTATTGTATTAGCCTGCTTTATCAAGTACCCCGTGTTTTATTTTGGCTCAGCCTACGCTGCAGCGACAGGTGAGTCTTTGATTGAAAATTATCGGCGCCAGGGTCGCTGGGCTGTGGGCTTCTTTTTCTTGGAGTTGTTGGTCAATATGTTTATTGCGACCTCCGCCGTCGCACTGATAACCGGGGGGCTGATTAATAATATTCTAGGCCTGGGGCTAAGCCCGTTGATTATGACTGGCTTGCTGTTGTTTTGCAGTAGCTTGTTATTGGTATCGGGGAAATACCATCTATTTGAAAAGGTAACTACCCTATTTGTGCTGTTGTTTACCCTGCTTATTATAGTGGCCGTACTTTTGGCTGCACCTCAAATTCAATTTAGCTCAGTTGCCCCGAAAATAGTAGAGATGGGGGATTTAAAAACACTACTGTTTATAATTGCTTTTGCCGGTTGGATGCCCACAGCACTGGGGGCCTCTGTTTTTCAGTCGCTGTGGGTTTGTGCGAAATCAGCCGATCTTAAAAGGCCGGTGACTCCAGCTGAAGCGCGATTTGATTTCAACCTGGGCTACATCGGGACGGCATTGCTGGCCTTTTGTTTTTTGCTCCTTGGCTCAGTCTTTATGCACCAGGAGGGGGTTGCCGTAGCGGCTTCGGCTGCTGGATTTGCAGGACAATTTATGGGCTTGTTTACCGCAGCCATTGGGCCCTGGGCCTACCCCGTTATTGCAGTCGCCGCGGTCGCCATTATGGTATCAACTTTGTTAACTCTAATGGATGCCTGCCCTCGAGCGATGGATGCGTTAGTTGACGTTTTTCTTCCTAATCAGTTAGAAAAATCAACCAGGAAAAGTAAATACAATCTGTTTATTGTTATTCAATGTCTCGGCGCCATCCTGATCGTAATGTTGTTTATGCGCTCATTCAAAAGTTTCATTGATTTTGCTACCAGCGTGGCGTTTCTGGTAGCGCCTTTCATTGCCTATATCAATCATCGGGCCATGTTTTCCGACAGTGTCGCCAATGAGCTTAGGCCTCCAGCTTGGTTGTGGATATGGAGCTGGTTCGGCATTATCGCGCTACTGGGTTTCGCAATTTGCTATTTGTATTTTGGAATATTTAACTAAAAATCAGGTTCTGGAATTTGATATGCTAAAAATGGGTTTATCCGATTGTTACAATATTGCTGACTTGAGGAAACGCGCCAGACGCAGATTGCCGAAAGCGATGTTTGGCTATCTCGATGGGTTTGCTGAAGATGGCGTATCAGGCCGGAGGAACCGCAATTCATTTGACCGATTTCAACTGGTACCGCGGGTGCTGGTGGATGTTGCAGATGTAGATGTTTCGACCAGTATACTGGGGCAGCACTCGGAGGTTCCTATAATCTGTGCGCCAGTTGCTTTGCCGCGCCTGTTTCATCATCAGGGCGAAATCGCATCAGCACAAGCGGCCAGTGATGCGGGGATCATATTTACGCTGTCAACTTTGGCGAGTATACCTATGGAAGCCGTGGCATCGGTGCCCGGACCAAAATGGTTTCAACTTTATATGTACAGGGATAAAGGGCTGGTCAAGGAGCTAGTCGACAGGGCAAAAGCGTCTGGGTATCTTGCGCTTTGTCTAACGGTTGATGCATTCATTGGTGGTAATCGAGAGCAGGATTTGCGTAATGGATTTAGTGTTCCTCCGCATCCTAGCATGCGAACCATCCTGGAAACGGCATTGCATCCCGCATGGTGTTGGGATTATCTGACCAAGCCTAAAGTAACCACGGCTAATGTTAGTGGCGACCGAATTGCAGGTAGCGAAGGAAAAACAACACTTCTTGAGTATGTCACCAAGCAATTGACGCCTTCCGTGACATGGAAAGATGTGGAATGGCTGCGCGAACAGTTTGATGGCCCTTTACTTGTAAAGGGAGTGCTGTGCGCTGACGATGCAGAGCAGGCGCGCAAATTGGGTGTGAATGGACTGGTTTTGTCAAATCATGGCGGCCGCCAGTTAGACCATACGGTTGCACCGATTGACGTATTGCCGGAGATAGCCCATCGAGTGGGCGATGACCTGGAAATAGTGATTGATAGTGGTATTCGCAGGGGTACCGATGTAATCAAAGCGATAGCCTTGGGCGCCAAAGCCTGCATGATCGGCAGGCCCTATATTTATGGATTGAGTGCGGCTGGACAGGCAGGTGTAAAAAAATCTTTGGACCTGTTGCGTGCGGAAATTCTGCGTGACATGCAATTACTAGGGTGCCGTTCGTTGGCAGAGCTCAACGGAAAATTTATCAGGATCGGTGAATGAATGAACTTCTGGAAATTTTAGCTGAACGCCTTGATAGCAAAACGCTGCTATTTGGTGATGCGATAACCGATAAATACTGTGCAGACTGGAGTGGCTCAGAGCCAGTGCGACCGATAGCGGTTGTTCGCCCCACCACTACTGACCAGGTGTCTTCAATTTTGCAGCTATGCCATCAGTATATGCAACCTGTAGTTACTCAGGGAGGCATGACCGGGCTAGCCGGAGCCGCGACGCCAGAGAACAATGAAATCGCCTTATCGTTAGAACGCATGGTTGGCATTGAAGAAATTGACCTGGACTCTATGACCATGACGTTGCTGGCTGGAACACCTCTGCAGCAAGCACAGGAAGCAGCTTCTGCCGCAGGGCTTTATTTGCCACTGGATCTCGGTGCGAGAGGCTCCTGCACTATCGGCGGAAATCTGAGTACCAATGCTGGCGGGAACCAGGTGGTACGCTATGGCATGATGCGTGAACTGGTGTTGGGCCTGGAAGCGGTTTTGGCGGATGGTCGAGTGATCAGTTCAATGAACAAGGTGATTAAAAATAATACTGGCTATGATCTGAAACAGCTTTTTATAGGCAGCGAGGGTACCTTAGGTGTAGTGACTCGGATTGTCTTAAGATTGCAGCCAAAGCTCAAGGGGACCTATACCGCACTATGCGCCAGCAATGATTTCGCCCGTCTAATACAGTTTTTTAAGCATTCGCAAACGGAATTGGCCGGTGGTGTGAGCGCCTTCGAGGTGATGTGGACGGGCTATTATGACTATATCGTTGAGAACCTGGAGACGGTAAAAAATCCATTTTCGCAATCGTATGCATGCTATGCATTGGTTCAATATCAGGGTGCAGATAACAGTCAGATGGCGGAAATGTTTGAGAGCATGTTGTGCGACGCTTTACAGCGGGGAATGGTGGACGACGTGATGGTGGCCCAGTCCAGTCGTGAAGCAGATAATTTCTGGCGGATTCGGGATGGTATCGGGGACGTTTTAAAACTGCTGGCGCCGACGCTAGGGTTTGATGTCAGCATCCCTATTCGGGATATGCAGTCTTTTGTAGAAATGGTAGAGGCTGAATTAAAATCTCAATTTCCGAGTGCTCGTTTATTGCTGTTTGGCCATATTGGCGATAGTAATCTGCATTTGGCAGTGGGTCTGGGTAATGTTGACGACGGGCTGAAAATTGCCGAACTGGTCTATCAAAAAGTCAGTTATTACCAAGGGTCTATCTCGGCGGAACACGGAATCGGAAAGCTGAAGAAAAAATATTTGCCGCTTTCACGTAGTAGTGAAGAGCTGGCGCTAATGAAGCAATTAAAGTTAGCGCTTGATCCGCAACAGATACTCAATCCCGGTCGAATTATCTAGGGAACCTCTGAATAATTCCTTGATGCCTCTGCGAGACCTGAGAGCTTTAGCTGCAAGGCAGGAACTGCCGCTAATGC
>CBDUGR010000206.1:0-4979 GCA_965366515.1 uncultured Gammaproteobacteria bacterium
CAGTTGCCGCAGCACGTTGGCGAAGCTGCGCGAGAGATCGCCTATCTCATCGCCCGCCTTTATTTCGTGCCGCAATTCATCGACCATCAGCCGCCCGTGCGGGTCTATCGCATAATGAGTTTCCTTGCGCATACGCTGAACCCGCCAGGTCAAGCGAAAAGCAAAAACGGCTATGGCCAGCACGATAGCCAGCAAACTGAAGCCCGTCAGCATCACTATCTTTTCCAGGGATTGACGTTGTAGTGCCAGTATGGAAGAGGTGCTCTGTTCCAATAATACAGCGCCCATCACTTTCTGCCCCTCGTATATCGGGTACGCAGAGGAAACAATTTCAGCTCGCTGGTCCAATGAAAGGCGACGGTTTGAGCTTCCGTTACCTTTGAGTGCCTGGGAAATAACCTGATCATCCCTTTGGCTGGTAGTTTGTGTATCAAAGTCCCTGAATTCAGCAGATGCCGGGCTTACCAGATTTTGGAAAACCAGGTCAGCCAGCATTGACCAAACCGACAGGCTGTTATCCTGTTCTTCTTGAATTGAATTGGCGCTATCATTGATCTGCTTAGCATCGCCAAGATTGCCTGCAGTGGCTCGTACCCGCTGTTGTCGGTCGATGATCCAGATGCGAGCATCCATTTGATTTAGTTCACGAATAACCTTTTCAATGTGGGGCGAGCGCAGTAACACCAGATTAGTCTCGTTTTCGTCGATTTGAGGAAGTGTGCTGGTCAGTGATCTGACCTGACGTTGTTCGGGATCCATGACATCGGCATAGCTTAAACCGAGCCGTTTTTTCGATCCTAGCAAGGATAGAGGCATACGTATTTCAATGTTATAGCCGCTGTTCGTGTCGCGGGCGACGGCGGAGATTTCATATTCCGGCTGACCTATCAGCGCATAGAGCCAGTGGCTATCCACATAGTAGCCAGTCATGTTGCCAGGACCTTCCATCGTTAATATCAGTCGCTTGGTGGAATCGTCAGATGGTAGAAAGTTAAGGCGCAGGTGATCACTGTTATCGAGTCGACGATAGCCGGGGTGACGGTAAAGTGGAGTGCTGTCCTTTACGCGGACAAAAATGTATAAATGTAAGGGCGTTACACCGAGTACCAGCCCTAGTTTCCCGGGTTCTGTGGTGTTACCAAAATACTGAGTGTGGTTAATGATATCGCGCCAGTCATCCGCGTAACCGTCGACCCGAATTGGGTAATCCAGCGGATAGGTTGTGAGTGTTTCATAGTCCGAAAGATCGATGGGCAGGTCGTTAAACAGGTTTTCATTACTTTGCAACGTGAGAGCGATACCTTTGGCCGTCAGCAATTGTGCCTGAGCCTGACCCTGCAATAGAAAGTTTTTGGTTTCGAGCAGGTATTGGTATCCCAGCCAGGGGATGCTAAGCAGCACCAGGGCTAAGAGCGCCAGTTTAGTGCCGAGGCGCGGCCCCGTATATTTTTCTAAGTTGCTCACTCAGTTTTCCAGCGATATCCAAAACCATATTCGTTTTGGATCAAATCGAACTGCGGATCAATTTCCCTGATTTTTTTCCGGATATTACGCATATGGGTATTAATTGTATTGTGGGTAACGTAGCTCTGCATGGTTGCATTCATCAGCTGGTCATAGGAGATAGCGTTGCCCGGCCTGTTGGTCAGTCTTTCCAGCATGCGGAATTCGGTCATGGTTAACTGTAGCGGAGAATCCTGCCAGCTGGCGCGCATGGCAGTCTGGTTAATGCTCAGGGCCTTAATCCGCTTGTCTTCCTGCGAACCTGGGCCATCGGGTTGTGTGTTTAACTCAGCCAGCCGCAGCAGGGAGGTGACGCGTTCTGCCAAATAATCCAGACTGATGGGTTTTGGCTGGTAATCCCAGGCACCTAACCTCAAACCCGAAATTTTATCTATTTCGTCAATACGTTCGGTCAGAAACAGGATTGGCAAGGCCGCGTTGCTGACTAGCAGGTCGCGGCAAAGATAGAAGCCACCATCGACTTCATTGCCAAGAATAATATCGATAATAGCCAATTGAGGCGGGTCTGACTGAATGCCGGCCAGCGCTTCGCTGCGGTTGGCGTAGGCATTGATACGATAGCCTTTGCGTGCAATGGCATCACAATAATTTTTCCGCTGATCCGGATCATCCTCGACAATGGCAATGAGCTTCGATGCTGTGTTCATAAGGCTATTATAGGTAATTGCGCTCAACCGGCTACTGGCAATCTGCGGATTTCCACTATTCCTCCATTATTTCTCAAGCGCCGCTCCATTCTTTATCGCTTTAATAACCCCTGAGGTTAATTTTGAAGTTTGATTTTTGACCTAATCTGGAGAGGCGATTATGAAAACAATACCTGAACATTTGCTTGAATTTGTACCGGTCAGTGATGAGCAGCTCTATCAAAATCCGCTGCTGCTCTTCAAGTTGATCCCCTATAGCCGCAAGTACCGATGTTTGCGCCAGCGTGCTGATAAATCGACGGCAGCGCTCGGTCGACAGTTTGATAGTGCCGGGCACGCAGGCTATTCAGCGGCCGACAAATCAACCGGAGATTAGCTGATGAACTGTATTAATCCAATGAGGCTCTGGATATGGGCATGGGCACTCAGTTTGTTCGTTAGTGCCCATGCCGTTAGCGACCCGGAGATAGCGGGCAATCGAGATTTTAGTCAAATCAAAAGTGGAACCCTGTTCATTCGCAGCGCACAGCAGTCCTCGTTAGCGCCATTGTTGAATACAGATGTGCAAATACAGGTTAGCGGAGTGATTGCGCGGGCCAAAGTTATTCAGCATTTCCAAAACCCTGGTTCCGATTGGGTAGAGGGCACCTATCTTTTTCCATTACCTGAAAATGCGGCTGTTGACCACATGAGGCTGCGCGTCGGAGAGCGCACTATCGAAGGGGTAGTTAAGGAAAAGGAGCAGGCCAAACGCATTTATAGTAAGGCTAAACGAGAGGGGAAAAGGGCAACCCTATTAACTCAGAAGCGGCCTAATATGTTTACTGTTGCGGTAGCCAATATTGGCCCAAATGAAACAGTAAGGGTAGAAATTGAATACCAGCAGCCGGTTCACCTCGATAATGGTGAATTCAGTGTGCGCTTTCCCATGACCATTACTCCTCGCTATATTCCTGGCTCAAGTCTCATTGACTCGGTGGGGCAGCCACAGTTTAGCGGCTCCGGCACAACACCCAACACTGATCAGGTTCCAGATGCATCGCAAATTACGCCGATGATGAGCAGATTTGGAGACAATACTAATCCGATCAATATAGAAGTGGACCTGCTGCCAGGGTTTGATATCGAAGGTCTGGAAAGCCTTAATCACAGGGTGAAAAAACAGTCAGGGGAGACGCGTGAGGAGTATCGTTATCGAATTGTCCTGGATAGTACCAGACATGACTCTGATAGTGATTTCGTGTTGCGCTGGCGCGCCGCACCGACAACCGAGCCTTATGTCGCGTTGTATACGCAGGAGTGGCAGGGTAACTATTACTCGATGTTGATGTTGACGCCGCTAATGCAGCCATCTGCTGTGCCGGATGACACGGACTTGCCGCGTGATCTGGTATTCGTCATAGATGTCTCGGGTTCTATGGGGGGGGAGTCGATTCGTCAGGCCAAGCAGGCTTTGGAGATGGCGATTAAGCGCCTGCAGCCGAGGGATCGATTTAATCTGATTGCGTTTAGCTCTCATACCCGGACACTGTTTCATTCGGTACAACCGGCATCAAAAGCCATGCGTGCTAGAGCGATCAGTTTTGTCAGGGCACTCAGTGCCGGTGGCGGCACGGAAATGTATCCGGCTTTAGATGCGGCGTTAACGCAACGATTCGCGGGGCTGAACGGCGGCCAGCCGAAGCGCCTTCGCCAGATTGTTTTTCTGACTGATGGCGCTGTCGGCAATGAGGATCAGCTGTTTGAGTTGATCGAGCGTAAACTGGACAACAGTCGCCTGTTCACGATTGGCATTGGCTCTTCACCTAATTCCTATTTTATGAGTAAGGCTGCGGATTATGGGCGTGGGAGTTTTACCCATATCGGCAGTATGAATATCGTGGCGGAGCGTATGACAGAGCTATTCAGCAAGCTCGAATCTCCCATTTTGACCGATTTGAGGTTATCTATTCCCGAGCAGTTTGATGCCGAATTGTATCCACGCCAGATTCCCGATCTGTATCAGGGCGAGCCAGTTGTGCTGGCGTTTAAAACCAAAGGACTGCCTGAAAAACTGCAATTGTCTGGTGTCAGTGAAACCGCAGATTTTTCACAAACCCTCAAATTCGAGGACGTTGAGCGGCGAAAAGGGATCAATGTGCTGTGGGCGCGCCGCAAAACTGATGCGCTGATGGGCCGATATCGAGCCAGCTATGAACAGCAGCAAAAGATAGCACTTAAACAGGCGGTGGTAGACCTGTCCCTTGAGCATCATCTGGTTAGCCGCTTTACCAGTTTGGTGGCAGTGGATAAAACACCCGTACGGCGACCCTCCGAACCCTTGTCCAGTCACGCCTTAAAAAACAACCTGCCTAAAGGTGGAAAAATTGGTTTGCCGCAGACGGCGACCTCGGCACAGCTGAGTTTTATTAAGGGGTTGTTTGTTTGGTTTGTGGCGCTGCTGGTCTATCTATACTGTCGCTGGCATGGAAAGTCTGGGATGCGCTATGGCTGTTAGATGGAGATACTGGACCATTGGTGCATTGCTTCTATTAGGTGCCACACAAGTGGTCCAGGGGAGCTGGATTCACGTTAAAGCTTTAGTAGCACAGCAACTTTTGCAGCAGGCCTGGTTGCGTGGCCAGCGATCAGGTCTATTAGAAAAGCCTTGGCCTTGGGCCGATACTCATCCTGTTGCACGATTACAGGTGCCACGCTTGGCTATCGATCAAATTGTGCTGGAGGGTGATCACGGGCAGGCGCTTGCCTTTGGGCCGGGGCTTGCCAGCGACAGTGTTATGCCTGGCTCAGAGGGAGTAATGTTAATCA
>CBDUGR010000207.1:0-4972 GCA_965366515.1 uncultured Gammaproteobacteria bacterium
TCCAGTCCAGAAGCTCCTCGTCTAACTTCGCCAAAGCATCGAATCCTGTTTCCTTTTTGCAGCATGTTTTTCTGAGCATTGCTGAAATAGAAGAAGCGTAAACTAGTGATACCGGTTTGATCTCCAATTCGACATAACAGACTGCGTCTGCGACCAGTAACCGTATCGCAGGCTAAAACAGTCCCTTCTATTACCACTTCGAGGCCATCTCTTAATGCGCCTATTGGGGTTACGGTTGTTCTATTCTGGTAGCGCAGGGGTAGATGAAAAAGAAGATCCTGAATACTGGTAATATTGATGCGTGACAGGCGTTCAGCGGTTTGTTTTCCAACACCCTTGAGAGAGTCGACTGGCTGTTTGTTAAGGGGTAGTGACTTGCTCACGAGCTGTCAGAGGGCGTGCTGAGCTGGCAGGCGCGTATTGCCTGATTCAAAACATCTATTACCTGAGGCCGGGTGAAGCTGGTGCGCCAGGCAAGCGCTACGGTACGGCTAGGTGTCGGTGATTTAAAACGGCGAGTCGTCAGCAGGCCCTCGGCGTAATGCTGCGTGCCCGCAGCGGTTTGAGGCAGGATGGTAATCCCGAATCCC
This sequence comes from uncultured Gammaproteobacteria bacterium, assembly GCA_965366515.1. GTDB lineage: Bacteria > Pseudomonadota > Gammaproteobacteria > Pseudomonadales > IMCC2047 > JAJFKB01. Next base: position 591 of record CBDUGR010000207.1, read on the forward strand.
GATGCAACCATGTGGCGCAGGGTCTCCAGTGAGCTGCCTTCGGTGATAGATGAGGCGTCCGGTTCTGCCTCTAAAGAATTCAAAATGCCGGGGCATGCTTTGAGTACCTGGTCTCTGAAACAGTGTCCTTCACCCAGCAGCAGCATTTGCTTTGAAGTAATTTTATTCCGATCAATCTGACCATTTTCAGCAAGTGGATGGTTCTCGGGTAGTAATAGTACAAAGGGCTCGTCATAAAGAGACTTCGTGAGTACTTCCTTCTCAGTAAAAGGCAGTGCGATGACTATCACATCAAGCTCTCCGCTAATCAGTTTTTTTCTGAGTATAGAGGTATAGTTTTCCTCAAGATAAAGTGACATTTTAGGGGCAAGACGTTGCATTTGAGGAATCAAATGCGGGAACAAATAGGGCCCGATAGTGAAAATTGCGCCAAGGCGTAATGGGCTGTTGAGCGGATCCCTACCAGATTCTGCGATGCGCTTGATTACCGACGCTTCGTTTAGCACTTTCTCCGCCTGGTCGATAACTTGCTGACCCAGCGGTGTGACGCGAATACTGTGTTTTATACGCTCAAAGATTACCAAGCCAAGCTCATCTTCCAGCTTTTTAACAGCAATGCTGAGTGTGGGCTGGCTAACGTGACAATGTTCGGCGGCCCGCCCGAAATGCCTGTCTCTTGCCAGTGTGACAATATAGCGAAGTTCGGTCAGCGTCACCTGAAATGCCTCTAGGAAAATCTATTCGCTGAGAACCATTATAGCGTCCATTTCAACCATCGCACCCTTGGGTAAACTGCTTATTCCAATGGCTGCTCTGGCGGGGTAGGGCTCGGAGAAATTCTTGGCCATGGCCTCATTAACTTGCGCGAAGTTGCCTAAGTCAGTCAAAAAGATATTAAGTTTGACGATATCAGCAAGTGTGCCGCCTGATGCTTCTGCAACCGCCGACAGATTTTGAAATACCTGTTCTATTTGAGCATTTATGCCCTCCACCAGTTCCATTGTTTCCGGGTCTAGAGGGATTTGGCCGGATAAGTATACGGTATTGCCGGCCTTGATGGCTTGCGAGTAGGTGCCAATTGCCTGTGGAGCATTAGCGGTCGAGATCACTGAACGATTACTCATTTGCTTTCCTGATTAGTTGATGTTTTGTTATATGAAATTGCTTTCTAGCTTTTTGCACGTGTAATGCGGTTCACAGCGCTGTTATTGCGGATTCTACGCATTACCCGCGCCAAGTGTAAGCGGTCTTTGATATAGATTTCCATATGGATCAGGCTCATTTTCGCGTCTTTTTCCTCGATACTAATTTTCTCAATATTAGCGTCTGCGGCGGTCACCATAGTCGCAATGGTGGCCACGATGCCGCGCTGATTAATGACCTCGATCCGCAAGGCGACATTGAACTCCCTCTGTATGTGCTCATCCCAGTTGACCAGCATACATTTTTCGGGATTGGTTCTGATCTCTTTAATGTTACGACAGGTTTCGCGATGAATTACCATACCCTTACCAACGCTAAGGTGGCCTATAATGGGTTCCCCGGGTATAGGGTGGCAGCACTTGGCAAAGCTCACAATCATGCCTTCCGTTCCCTTGATTGTGAAGTTAGAAGTTGCGCCGGCTTCCAGTTGCTGATTAGAATCTGCATCCATAAACAGGCGTGCTATCGCATAGGCCATGCGTTTGCCCAGGCCAATATCGGCAAAAACTTCATCAATTGAGGCCGCACCAATATACTCGACGGTACGATTAATTTGAGCGGGTTCCAATTGCTCCATTGAAATATCCATTTCCAACAGCGCCTTCTCTAGCAGGCGCTTTCCGAGAGAAGCCGCCTCGGATTCTTTTTGGTGCTTGAGAAAGTGCCGTATCCCGCCCCTTGCTTTTCCGGTAAGGACAAAATTTAGCCAAGCGAGATTAGGGCGGGCACTAGGTGCAGAAATTATTTCTACGGTCTGCCCGCTCTGAAGTGTTGTGCTCAGTGGTGCGAGCCTTCGATCTATGCGACAGGCAACACAGGTATTGCCCAGGTCGGTATGGACTGCGTAAGCAAAATCGACCGGTGTGGCACCCACGGGTAGCTCTAAAATTACACCTTTGGGTGTAAATACGTAGACTTCGTGAGGAAAGAGTTCGGTTTTGACGTTTTCAATAAACTCCAGAGAATTACCTGCTCGCTGCTGCATCTCCAGAAGATCCTTGATCCATTGGCGGGCGCGAGCATGGCTGTGTTTATTGATTTCATTGCTTTTATAGGACCAGTGGGCGGCTATGCCGCTATTTGCCATTTCCTCCATTTCCCGGGTCCTAATCTGGATTTCAATCGGCACACCGTGCATCCCGAACAGCGTCGTGTGCAATGATTGGTAGCCATTGCTTTTCGGGATAGCGATATAGTCCTTAAATCTACCTTCAACGGGCTTATACAGATTATGCACTACTCCCAGAATTCGATAACAGCTATCAACGCTGTCCGTTACTATGCGAAAAGCATAGACGTCCATAATATCAATAAAGGATTTTCCCCTGACCTTCATTTTCTGGTAAATGCTGTTCAGGTGTTTTTCGCGGCCAATCACGACTCCCGGTAATTGCTCCTGTTCCAGGAAATTGGATAATACTGATTGGATCTGGCTGACAATTTCTTTGCGATTACCCCTGGCGCGTCTGACAGCTTGGGCGATTCGTTCAGAACGCATGGGGTGCATCGCTTTAAAGCCAAGCTCTTCCAGCTCCACTCGCACGTCATTCATGCCCAGGCGGTTTGCTATCGGGGCATAGAGATCCAGTGTTTCGCGCGCGATACGGCGCCTTTTCTCCGGGCTTAGCACACCCAGAGTACGCATATTGTGCAGGCGGTCGGCAAGTTTTATGAGTATGACTCGAATATCCTCCGCCATGGCAAGGGCCATTTTCTGGAAATTCTCCGCTTGTGCTTCTGCTACGGTCTCAAATTCAAGGTGTGTTAATTTGCTGACGCCATCGACCAGATCAGCGACTGTATCATTAAACTGGGTGACCAGAGCCCCCTTGCCAATACCGGTATCCTCTATGACGTCGTGCAGCATTGCCGCCATCAGACTTTGATGATCCATTTGCATTTCGGCGAGTATATTCGCTACCGCCAATGGGTGAGTTATATAGGGGTCACCGGTTTGCCGAAACTGTCCATCATGTGCCTGTTCGGCATAAAAATAGGCACGTCTGACCAGATTGATCTGATCCGGCTCTAAATAGCTGTCTAAACGACAGGAAAAGTCATGTATGGATACCAAGAAACGCTCCAAAAAACACAGGGTTAATGATTAATGCAGCCATTAACAATGGATATTTCTTGAAACTATCAAAGGGCGGTAGAATTTACCAGAGTTTGTACGGAAATATTATTTTGTGGGCGGTGAGCTGGGCATGCTGCCTGCTAAATTACAGGCAGTATATGCTCGTTGGAATTTATTCTTCTTCGCCCTCTTCTGAGGAGTTGTCTTCAGTAACCTCTTCCGGGTTTACCAGTTCCTGTTCGAACTCAAAAGCCTCGGCTGCGAGAGATTCAGTGTCGATATCTGCAGAAGCAGCATCTTCAAACTCAACGCGACCGTGCAATATCGCATTCGTGACTAGACCTTCGGATATCTCACGTAGCGCTATCACGGTTACCTTATCGCTATCCTCGTTGACCATTGGGTCTTTGCCGCCAGTCGCGATCTGTCGCGCACGCTTGGTAGCCACCATCACCAGCTCGAAACGATTTTCAACGTTATCTAAACAATCTTCTACAGTAATTCGTGCCATCTGTTTAAGTCCCGACTTGATGCTACAGGCTAGTAATGCGGCCTTTTAAATTGAGCGCGCAAGTTTACTTAATTAGTAGTTGTTTCGTCAATGGCTAACAGCTCTTTCAGTAGCTCTATCAGTGTATTTGCCTGTGAATGAATGGCCAGGTGCTTCGAAAGAATTATCGCTTTCAGCTGACCAAGTGCCACCTCAAAGTCGTCATTGACCAATAAATAGTCATACTCGGCAAAATGGGACATTTCGTTGACGGCTTGAGCCATACGTTTGTCAATAGTGGTTTTAGCGTCCTGGCCGCGTCCCTCAAGGCGTTCCCGTAAGGCTTTCTTTGACGGTGGCAGAACGAAAATACTTATGCATTCGGGCTGAAGCTTTCTTACCTGAACAGCGCCTTGCCAGTCGATTTCCAATATTACATCCTGGCCGGCACTTAACAGCGTCTCGACTGATGAGCAGGAGGTTCCGTAATAATTGCCGAAAACATTTGCATGCTCTAAAAAATCGCCATTCCCGAGCATCTCTTCGAACTGCTCTTTACTAATAAAATTATAGTGCTCGCCATCCCGCTCGCCTGCGCGCTTTTCCCTTGTG
>CBDUGR010000208.1:0-4972 GCA_965366515.1 uncultured Gammaproteobacteria bacterium
CAAGAGCGCGAGAGGTCTACGATGTGACCGGTGCTGGAGATACGGTGATTTCGGTAATTGCCGCCAGTCTGGCTGGTGGAAGTAGCTTGCCGCAAGCTGTCGCTTTAGCCAATATTGCGGCAGGCCTGGTGGTAGGTAAATTAGGTACGGCCACAGTAAGTGTTCCGGAATTGCGTCGGGCAGTACAGCGAGACCAGGGCTCTGAGCGGGGAGTGGTCAGTGAAGATCAGTTACTTATGGTGATTGAAGATGCCAGGGCTCATGGCGAAAAAGTTGTCTTTACTAACGGTTGTTTTGACATTATTCATGCAGGACATGTGGGTTACCTCGAGGAAGCGGGTAGTTTGGGTGATCGTCTGATTGTCGCGGTTAACAGCGATGCGTCAGTATCCAGGTTGAAAGGCGCAGGGCGACCGATAAATCCACTGGAACGCCGCATGGCGGTCTTGGCTGGTCTGGAGTCCGTTGACTGGGTAGTGTCGTTTTCGGAAGATACGCCGGAAGCTTTGTTGAACAGGATAAAACCTGATGTTCTGGTTAAGGGAGGGGATTATCAGGTTAATGAAATCGTCGGCGCTGACATGGTGAAAGCCGCGGGTGGACAGGTACAGGTGCTGAGTTTCATCGATGAGCTTTCAACCACCGCTATTGTGGATAAGATTAAAAAACATCCATGAACAGATGTTTTTACACAGCACTCTATTATGTGCTGTTGCCTTTTATTTTTCTTCGCTTGCTTTGGCGGGCAGTTAAGGCGCCGGATTATGCGCGGCGCTGGCCAGAGCGTTTAGGTATTTTCAAAGCACCAAACAAAACCGCTGGCTTGTGGCTGCATTCCGTCTCTGTGGGTGAAACCGTAGCCGCAGCGCCCATGATCAAAGAGATTCAGCGGGTTTTCCCTGAACTTCCCGTAGTTATCACTACCATGACGCCAACCGGGTCAGAAAGGGTAAAGGCGTTATTTGGCGATACTGTGTTTCATGTTTATGTCCCCTATGATATTCCTGGCGCGGTTAATCGATTCCTGAAGCGAATCGAGCCTAGACTGGTGTTGATTATGGAGACGGAGCTTTGGCCTAACCTGTTGCACTGCTGCCATCAAAAAGCTATCCCGGTTGCTGTCGTTAATGCGCGTTTATCTGAAAGGTCAGCGCGTGGTTATGGCAGGTTTCCTTCATTGGTAAAGGGTATGCTGTCAAAAATCGATTTGATTGCAGCGCAAACAGCAGGAGATGGAGAGCGTTTTGTGCGGCTGGGTTTTGCCAAAGAGCGACTTGCTGTCACTGGCAATATAAAATTTGATATCAGTATCTCGGATTACCTGTTAGAGCAAGCCGTAAAGCTGAGAGGGCTTTGGGGGTCAAATCGGCCTGTTTGGGTCGCTGCCAGCACTCATGAAGGCGAAGATGATTTGATATTGGCTGCGCACCAGGAGCTGCTGACATATCGGCCGGACTTGTTGCTTTTACTGGCGCCGCGCCACCCGGAGCGTTTTGATCAGGTAGCTCGGCTTTGTGAGGCAGCAGGCATTTCGCTGGTGCGTCGCAGCAAAGCGCAGACCCCAGGGGATAACAATTCGGTGATGTTGTGTGACACTATGGGGGAGCTATTGCTTTTTTATGCTGCTTCGGATGTGGCTTTTGTCGGAGGTACATTGGTGGAGACTGGCGGACATAACTTTCTAGAGCCGGCGGCCCTTGGAGTTCCTATTGTGAGCGGCCCCTATCTGTTTAACTTCGCTGAAGTCAGTCGTTTGCTGATTGCTGCGGGAGCGATGAAACAAATTGATCAAGGTGAACAGCTTGGCATCGCGTTACGGTCTATTCTGGAAAATCCTGATTTAAAACAGAAAATGGGAGTCGCCGCTAAGCAGGTGGTTGCAGAAAATCGCGGAGCACAACAGCGAGTGATCGAGCATGTCAGGGCGTTGTTGAGTGATCGTCCTGAAGCCATCGATTGAATGCACTAAGGTCATCGGGGGTGATGGTTCCGGCGATATGCTTCAATTTCAGATAATTTAGAATGTAGTCGTAGATGGCGTTATAGTAGTCGCGCTGTGATTCAAAGAGATTGTTTCTGGCCTGCAGTACGTCGACGATATTACGTGTACCCACATCATAGCCACCTTCCGTTGCTTCCAGTGCGCTCTGGTTTGATTTCAGGGCAAGCTTTCTGGCGGCGACACGCAACACATCGGAATTGGTTGTTCGCAGCTGTCTTTGAATATCCTGTTTTACACTTCGGTACCGGCTTTCATAATTTTCTTTAGCTTGGACTAGACGGTGGTGTGCTTCTCGGACTTTTGATCGAGTCCCGCCGCCCTGGAAAATGGGTACGTTGAGTTCCAGTGCGTAATTTTCAATATCAGATTCATTACCTAGAAATGAAATCCCGCCATCTTCGGCATGCGAATAGCTGGCTACTGCATCCAGAGTGGGTAAATGCCCTGATTTCTGTCGTTTAACCTCTTGTTTAGCGGCTTCTATCTGGTATTTGCTGGCCGCTAGAGCGATGCTGTTTTCAATCGACATACTGACCCATTCAGCCGCTGCAACAGGCTCGGGGTTGGTGATCGGCATACTTTTATCAAGCGGATCAATAGCACCGTAGGTTTGGTTGGTAATGGATTCCAATGCCGTAAAGCTGTTGTCCCTTTCTTCTTCCTGGGTGATGCGGGTTACTCTGGATAAATCGTACACAGCCTGGGCTTCATGTACATCGGTGATGGCGATTAAGCCAACATCAAAGCGTTCCTGAGTTTGGTCTAACTGGCGCCTGAATGCGGTCTCAGCGGCTACTGCGGAGCTGAGATTATCCTCTGCTCGTAGCACATTAAAATAGGCTTCGGCTACGCGTATAATAAGATCCTGTTCGGCCAGCTGGTAGTCCGCCAGCGCTCTTTTGCTGCTGGCCTTGGCTGAAAGTAACTGGTACCAGCGGTCAGCGCGAAACAGAGGTTGACTCAGACGTGCGGAGTAACCATTTGAATTGAAACGCTCTTCTGTGTTATTTGGTCCACCGGAAAACTCTCGATCAACGGTTGCTGTGTTTGCGCTGAGACTGATATTGGGTAGTAGCTGGGCGCGACTTTGAGGCACGGCCTCAAGTTCTGCCTGCAGCAGTGCATGAGCCGAACGTAGTTGAGCATCTTCTTTCTGCGCTTCATGAAAAATATCCATCAGGTCCGCGGCGTATGAATAGCTGCCCGCCAAACAGATGATGGAGGTCAAGGTAAAGTGGCTTATGATCCTTTTAAACATGGCTCTCGGTATCACGGTTGTATTTTGGTTTCGGCAAATTATAGGGTAACTGGTACAGCGCGGCCAATCTTAAATGGACAATAAAGTTTCGCCTCCCTACACTAGCATCGATATTACAGAGATGTCATGCTGATCATGGGTCAAATTTCAATTCTATTTTTATCCACTGGAAATTCCTGTCGCTCGCAGATGGCAGAGGGCTGGGCGAAAAAAATACTAAGTGGGTCAACAATCGCACAGCGTCACAATATTGAGATTTCATCGGCAGGCACACAGATACAACCTGTCAATGCAAAAGCGATTCAGGTCATGGCTGAAGAGGATATAGATATTGCGGGACAGCGCTCCGACGTTCTGGTCCCTGATCAGCTAGAGGAAGCAAACTGGATTGTTACTCTTTGCGATCAGGTAAGGGAGCATTGCTTCGTTATTACCAATAAGAGTCATCAGCGGCACTGGAGTGTTGCAGACATAGCGGTTGTAAAGGAGAACCCGGAAAGTACGTTGCAGTGCTTTCGTGAGGTTCGAGATCAGATTCGTGGGGCCGTGGTTAATTTTGTAGCAGAGCTTGAGTCTTGGTACGAGCTGGCGCAGGTGCAATTTTCAGATCCGGATATGGAGATCTTAAAGAGGCATACAGAATACCGGGGCTTTTTTGAGATTCAACAACTCACTCTGCGGCACCGGCTCTATGAGGGGGGCTGGACAGAACCCTTTAATAGAGAGCTCTTCCTGCGTGGGCTGGCTGTAGTGGTAATGCTCTATGATCCTGTCCAGGATAAACTGGTGCTAATTGAACAGTTTCGGGTGGGTGCGATCGGGGATAAACGTAGTCCCTGGCTACTGGAAATGGTGGCGGGTATTGTCGAGCCAGGGGAAACTCCGGAACAGGTGGCACACAGAGAGGCGATGGAAGAAGCCGGTTGCAGAATAGGTGAGCTGATCAAGTTGCATGAGTGCTGGACCAGTCCGGGTGGTACCAATGAAAGGATCATTATCTACTGTGGCAAGGTTGATGCCACTGATATTGGCGGCGTACATGGGCTGAAAGAAGAGCACGAAGATATTTGCGTTAAAGTCGTATCCTGCGATTGGGCTTTCTCTGCCATGGAGCAGGGTATTATTGATAATGCAGCTACTATAATGGCTTTGCAGTGGCTACAATTAAACAGAAATAGATTAAAATCCCAGTGGCAATGAGCCACGTAATAAAATAGGTTGAATGAAGACAACTCGATACGTTCCAAACCTGACATTGATGATGGCAGAATGCGAGGCGAATTATGCGCGTCTCTCCAAGCTGATGCCGGATATGTCAGATCAGTCTTTAAGAAGGATTGGCGTGAGTATTAAAAAGCACAGTATCCAAATTTGTTTGGAAGTGGTTGAATGCTTTAAATACACAGCGACAATACGCCTGACGCTGCATGTACCCGGAACAAAGTGGTTGCAAGGGTCGGAATTTTTGGTGCGTATTTATCATGATGCACAGATGGCGGAAGTTATAGAGAATCATTCCAAACGGCAACTTCAAGGTCGTTACCGTTATCCTAATAGCAACATGTATCAAAGTGATGAAAAGGTACAATCAAATCTCTACCTGGGTGAGTGGCTTAAGCAATGCCTGCTGCATGGCCATGAGCTGGATGCTTTAACTTTCGCTGATGTTTCCTGAAGCATGGTAAAAACGGTATTCTCCAGTCAGTCTGGAG
>CBDUGR010000209.1:0-4967 GCA_965366515.1 uncultured Gammaproteobacteria bacterium
CAAATTTCACACCTTTGACCACTCGGCCATTGTCCACATCCAAGCAGGGTATAATACGCTTTGCCAGGCCCATATCAGTTACCTATTATTTCGTTTGGCGTTGTTCACGCTTAGTCTGACATCTCATCACATAGTTGTTGCGCTTCACCAAGGTTGAGCGAACCCTCATAGATAGCGCGCCCGGTTATTGCACCACAGATACCATCCCCGGCCACCTTGGCCAGCGATCGTATATCTTCAATATCGGTCACTCCACCGGAAGCGATCACATCAATGCCACAGGATCTGGCGAGCCGCCTAGTCGCCTCTATATTAACCCCTTGCATCATACCGTCACGACTAATATCCGTGTACACAATAGCGCTGACACCCGCCCTTTTAAACTGTTTGGCCAGATCAATAGCTTCCACTTGGGATACTTCAGCCCATCCGTCAGTGGCTACCTTTCCGTCTTTTGCATCAAGCCCAACAATAATATGGCCAGGGAATTCTCGGCAGGCTTCAAATACGAAATCAGGTTCTTTAACAGCTTGAGTGCCAATAATTGCGTAATCCACACCGGCGTCGAGATAAGCTTTTATCGTTTCCAATGAACGGATACCTCCGCCTATCTGGATCGGTAGCTTGGGGTAAGCAGCAGCGATCGCCTTCACAATTTCGCCATTGACCGGCTCTCCGGCAAAAGCGCCATTGAGATCAACCAGGTGTAGACGCCGGGCTCCCTGTTCCACCCAACGTCGCGCCATCGCTACCGGATCATCAGAAAATACTGTTGAGTCATCCATCAGACCCTGGCGCAACCGCACGCATTCGCCATCTTTTAAATCAATTGCCGGTATAACAAGCATTAACTCTCTCCATCCCATTTTATAAAGTTGGCTAACAACTGCAGACCAGCCTTCTGGCTTTTTTCCGGGTGGAATTGAACTGCAAACAGATTTTCACTATATAAGGCCGCTGCGAATGGCACACCATAAGTACAGTCGCCTGCCACCTGCTCTGCTCGCTCCGCCTCAACATAGTAGCTATGCACAAAATAAAAACGCGCCCCATCGGGGATTCCGGCCCATAAAGGATGTCTGACTCGTTGCGTCACTCGATTCCACCCCATGTGGGGCACCTTCAATCGCTCACCATTTTCATCTTTCAAAGGATTACCAAAGAATCTGACTTTCCCAGGAAACAGCCCAAGACAATCTACGCCTTCATTTTCTTCGCTAAAATCCATTAGCGCCTGAATTCCCACGCAAATAGCCAGCACAGGCTTTTGCTGTACTGCCTCACGCACCAATGAGTCGAAACCCAAACGACGAATTTCAGACATACAATCCCTGATTGCACCAACACCTGGCAGCAAAATTCGATCACAGCCATTGATTACTTCCGGATCCGAACTGACTACAACCTCAGCACCATCAGCCACGTGCTCAAGTGCCTTGGCCGCTGAGTGAAGATTACCCATGCCATAGTCAATAACGCCTATACGGCCTATTGCCATTTGCTCAATACCCTCAATGAATTAAATGATCCAGCGTCTTTTTGAGATGGATAACGCAATAAAAAGGCGTGTCGATTACAGCGTGCCTTTAGTGGAGGGTGTGATACCCGCCATGCGGTCATCTGGCGTTAATGCCATGCGCAATGCACGTCCAAACGCCTTAAATACGGTTTCCGCCTGGTGGTGCGCATTATGCCCACGGATATTATCCACATGCAGCGTCACCAAAGCGTGATTCACAAACCCTTGAAAAAACTCATAAAAAAGATCCACGTCAAAGCCACCCACCATTGCTCTTACAAATGGCACGTCGTATTCGACCCCGGGACGACCGGAAAAATCAACGACTACTCTTGAAAGCGCTTCATCCAAAGGCACATAGGCGTGACCGTAGCGACATAGGCCCTTTTTATCACCCACCGCCTCTTTGAAAGCCTGTCCAAGCGTAATACCAATGTCCTCAACAGTGTGGTGTGCATCTATCTCCAGATCTCCGGTAGCATCTACCTCGATATCAATCATGCCATGCCTTGCGACCTGATCCAGCATGTGATCAAGAAACGGCAGACCGGTAGCAAAACTGCCCACTCCCGTACCATCCAGATTCACGGACACCTTTATTTGGGTTTCCAGGGTATTACGTTCTATGCTGGCTTTACGTTCAGCCATGCTATCTACTCCCTTGTTTTGATGGCCGCTATTATACGGCCTGTCTGGGCTCACGCAAACCAATAGAGCACTTTTTAATCACCAAAAACGGTATAACAACAGCCTCATAATATTTATTGTGCACCGCAAAATAAATATTGACATGCGTCCATTAGAATCTTACTATTTACTGGCTTATTTTGCATTGCAAAATTAATTTGGAGAATTATCATGAACAACTTTCAAGATCAACTGGGCAAATTACTCAACCTTGAACAACTGCAGGATGCAGTTAAAGATCTTTATGATAGTGATGCGCTCACCCAAAAAATTCAAGAGAATGTCAAGCTGGCCTCCAAGCTGATTGAAGCCAACACAGCAGCAGCTAGTGACGCCATGATCATGCAGTCAGCCAAAATGCGCGACGGCGTTGAAAGCGCCCTCAAACAGGCAGATACTCTTGCGGGCTGCAAGGATCTGAATACCGCAATCGAATCACAGAAAGAGTTCGGTCAAACATCCAAAGATGCGCTTCTTGATCAAGCGTGGATGAATATCGGTCTGGCTGTGAACGCTCTTGAAACCAATATTGAAATCATCAAGGAAGCAACTCAACTAGGTAAGGATGCCAAAAAATAATACCGATCCGCTGGCTATTAAAGCTAGCTGATAATAAGTTTCTGTTCCTCGGAGCCGTCTTTGGTCAGACTTGGGCGGCTCCTTTTTGCAGGGAAAGCGACCCGGACTTCGGTCCGGGTTTTTTTTATGCTACACATTTATCCCTCTAGCCCTCTGATGCATCAGAAACCTGCGAGTTACCGGGACGCGCCAAAATGGGAAGATCACCGGTTACGCCCATCGCCCTTGCTGCAATATGATTTTTCACCGGCGCAAGCTGATTCATCAGGTTCATTCCTGTATTACGCGCCCAACGAACTGCCGGGGAAGTCTGTGCAAATAACTCTTTGAATCCGCGCATAAGGTTCATCATCAGCAGATTATCAGCCACTCGACGCCTCTGGTAGCGAGACAACAGGCTGGGATCGGCCAAAGGCAGGCCACGCCTTAACGCTCTGATAATCTCCTCAGCCAGCACCGCTGCATCAAGAAAACCCAGATTTACTCCCTGCCCCGCTAGAGGGTGAATGGTATGAGCCGCATCACCTACCAGCGCAACTCCCGGGGCTTTATAAGTAGTTGCATGCCTTTGATACAAAGGGAACTGGAAGCGCTTGGCCACCGCCACGATATTCCCCAATCTATATTCAAACGCCCGCCCTAGCGCATCAGCAAATTCCTGATCCTGTAACGCCATTATGGATGAAGCCTCCTCAGTGTCCAGCGACCAGACAATAGAACAACTGTGGCTATCACTGCCCCCACCCAGCAGTGGCAGGAATGCCAATGGCCCGGTCGGCAAAAATCGCTGCCAGGCGGTCGCCTGATGAGAAAATTCGGTACTCACCGTGGTCACGATCGCACACTGCTGATAATCACGCTGTTTAATGGAAATGCCCGACAGTTCCCTGACTTTAGAGTGTGCTCCATCGGCACCCACCAGTAGCGTTGTTGAGCATTTTGAACCATCCTTAAGTTGCACCAGATTCTTCCCATCTTTATTGATAGACAGCCCGGCGATACTGGCAGGTGCGATTATTTCAACATGATCAAGTTCGGCAAGCCTTTGATAAAGACCTGCGCTAATCAGAGAATTTTCGATGATATAGCCCAAAGACATTTGCCCAATATCACCCGCATCAAATGCTATCTGCCCTGTACCTTCCGCATCCCACACACACATACGCTCAAAGGGGCAATGACGATATTGGGAAATAAAGCTCCAGGCGCCTATATTGTCTAAGAAATTACGCGAAGCCTGGGTCAATGCGCTGACACGAGGTTCAAAATCAGATTCTTCGCCGGGAGGCATGCGCAGCGGAATCTGTTGCGCTTCAACGACGGCAACCCGCATATTTTGTTCACCCAGGGCACAGGCAAGTGCTGCACCGACCATTCCACCACCGGCGATAAGCAGGTCAAAATCGGAACTCTTTGGTTTCGAGGTAGCCCTTTGCACTTTAATTTTCCCAGTCTGTTCGAGCTAATGCACTTTGTCCAAAACCCATGGCCTGTTGCGCAAAAAGCCTCTTGGTAATCGGCAATAGATCCAACGTCACTAAGCCAAAATCTCGCAGTCGGCTCAACAACAAATCATTATTAGAAAATAAGCGAACGCTGGTATCCGTAAAACGAATAGTCTTCTCCTGATCCTGCTGTCTAAGCTTCGAATACTGCCGCAGTAAATCAGCAGAGCCGAGCGGTCTGCCCATCTGCGCAGCCTCGCCGAGCAGAGCGGCCAGCTCAGCAACGCCTCTTAGCGCCAGATTAAAGCCCTGTCCGGCAACAGGATGAAGCGTATGTGCGGCATTCCCCACGACCACCAAGCCAGGCCGAAACTGATCCTTCGCCCATCGCAGCGAGAGCGGATAAGCGTGCCGCTTGCCAACCTTAAGAAATTGTCCCAAGCGAAAACCAAACCGCTGCTGAAGCTGCTCAAGAAAATCACTATCGCTAAGCGCCATAATGTCATCCGCCCCAGACCGATCAACAGTCAATACCAGCGCGCAGCGACTCTGAGCAACTTTATCCTCTGTATGCTCATATAAAGGCAACATTGCGATTGGACCTTCACTGGTAAATCGTTCATAGGCTACATTGTTATGTGGCTGCTGAGCGGTAACATTGGCGATGATCGCCTGCTGCTGATAATCATGTTGATCTACCAGCATGCCCATTTTTTCACTCAGACCTGATCGTCCTC
>CBDUGR010000210.1:0-4947 GCA_965366515.1 uncultured Gammaproteobacteria bacterium
TGATAGCGGTGGTCAATACCAATAACACACCACAAAATATCGCTAAAGTCGTATAACGATGTTTCACTGCCCACTTCAAAAGCGGGCGATAATAGACCACTATGAATTGCTCAAAACGATCGGCAAAATTCTTCTGCAACCGCTTGAGACGACCAGCATTTCCCTGCTCACCATTATTTAGCTTAATATGCTTCAGGTGTGCCGGCAAAATAAATTTTGATTCAATCAGGGAAAACAGCAGTACCGGTATAACAACCAGTGCCAACTGCCCGAACAGCTGGCCACGCCGACCTTCAATAAAGGTAAATGGCAGAAAAGCCACGATGGTGGTGAGTACACCAAAGGTTACCGGCACGGCGACCTCTTTGGCTCCCTTGAGTGCCGCTTCCAGACCACTTTCAGAAGTACGCAAATGAGTGTAAACATTTTCTCCGGTGACAATCGCGTCATCCACCACAATGCCAAGTACCAAAATAAATCCAAACAGGCTCAGAATATTCAATGAAACACCAAACAGGGGCATAAAAATAAAGGCGCCCATAAAGCTGATGGGAATGCCTAGAAATACCCAGAATGCGATCGCCGGGCGCAGGAACAGAGTCAATAATGCAAGTACCAGAATGCCACCCTGCGCTGCATTGCGTACCAGCGTACTGAGACGGTTTTTCACCACCACCGAATCATCATCCCAATAGGTTAATTCAACACCCTGAGGCAATCCCTCTTGCCTCTGATCAATATAGTTTCTCACCGCCGCCGCTACCTGCAGCGCACTCTGATCCCCAATGCGAAACACCTCGATTAAGGCCGCGGGCTTGCCATTAAAGCGGGTTTTTATCGCATCTTCGGTAAATCCATCCTGAATCTGTGAAATATCACCTAGCTGTAAAATGCTGCCATCAGCGCTGGTTTTAACCACGATTGATTCGAAATCATCACGATGATAGGCCTGACCTTTGGATCGGATCAGCACATCACCCCCGTCGGAACGAATATTCCCTGCCGAAAAATCCAGCGAATGGTTTTGAATGGCCGACGACAGAGTATCCAGAGTTAGTCCATATTCACGTAAACGGTCCTGGGAAATGGTGATGTTGATCTCATAGTCGCGCACTGAGCTGAGTTCCGCCTGGGTGATCTCCTCCAAGCGCAGCAAATCATCACGCACTTTCTCGCCCAGCTCTCTGATTTCACGCTCACTTAAATGGCCTGCCACCGCAACTGTAATCACTTCATGCTTGTGCTGCGCCAGACTGATGACCGGGTTTTCAGCCTCATCTGGCAAGGTGCTGATTGCGTCAATCCGGCTTTTGATATCGGTTAACATTTCCCGCGCGCTATAGCCCTTTTCCACTTCAATAGTGACCAGTCCGGCGCCCTCCATGGAACGACTGGTGAGGCGCTCTATACCCTCCAGATCCTGTACCGCCTCCTCCATACGTGTGGTAACGCCCTGCTCGATATCCTCGGGTGTCGCGCCCCTTAAAGCGACCGCAATATTGACCACATCCAGCTCAATGGAGGGGAAGACTTCCAAGGGTATATTTCGATTGACTGAGACCAGGCCCGCAATAAAAATGCTGACCATTAGCAGGTTCGCCGCTACATGGTTTCGTACAAACCATTCAATCATTGCGCCGATTCCTCTTCCGCAAGACGCGCAATCCCCGACTCAGCGTCATCATCAGAACCGTTCACTACCTTTACAGCAACACCTGAGGTGACCTGACCCAGCGGCGTCAGAACCAGCTCATCACCCGCCTTTAGTCCGCTTTTGATAATCGCCTCCCGCTCATTCTGCCAGGCAATCTCAATTTCCCGACGCAATAGTCGGCCATTCTCAACCAGATAGACGTAGCTTCCCTGATAGATGCTACGGTTGGGGATGACCAGTGCCGACGGCAGCCGCTTGCCTTCAATTTCAGCAGTCACATACTCGCCAATTTTGAGTGGTATTTTGTCCTTAGCCTGAATGCCATAAGGATCCATGACTTGAGCCACTACGTGCAGCTGGCGGCTACTACCATCGATAGCCCCTTCTGTACGTACAATTTCTCCCTGCCAGGCCTGTGCCTGAACCAACTTGGATCGTACTACCACCCGTACCGACTTAGGGCCTTTAGTAGCACTAAAACGAAGATCCTCAGGCAAACGCATATAACTCAGATCGTTGTTTTTGATGGGCAACCGTATTTCGATATAGTCGATTGCGTAGATTGCTGCCAGCTCTCTGTTGGTCGATATCACCTCGCCCACATCAACCTCCTTGCTCAGTATACGACCGGCAAAGGGGGCAACAATCTCAGTTCGCTCCAAATTAAGCTGTGCCTTGTCCAGCGTGGATTGCGCCGACATCACCTGCGCTTCGGCCGCTTTCAGTTGAGGCTTGCGCAACACCAGTGCGGGTGCCTCCCGGTCATTACCCAAACGCTGCCAATCCTCAAGCGCCTGTTCTGCTCGAGCCTGCTCTTCAACCAGATTCTGCCTCGCATTAATCAGTGCCGCTTCGCCAATGCTGACTTCCGCTTGGTAATCCCGATCATCGATTCTGACCAGCACATCACCTTTTTCAAAAAAACCACCATTGCGAAACTGTGGGCTGACTTCAATAATCTGGCCGCTCACCTGAGCAACCAATTGACTCTCGATGCGCGGTCTCACCATACCATAGCTTTGCAACTGCACCTGGTAAGGGGCTTCACTCAGTCGCAGCGTACTCACCGTCAGCTGAGGTTTCCCCGCCGAATGAAAGCGCTTGGCTTTGGGCGGGTTATTAACGATAACGAGCGCCAATATTACAAATGCCAGCAGCACCAATACTGGAATCAGAATTTTCCTTTTTATCTCCACACTCATACTCTGCTATTCCTTGGAATCCCGTTCAAAATAGCCACCCAGGGCTAAATGAAGGGCAATGCGATTTTGTAACATTTGATTACGCAACTGCAGCACCGTAGTTTGCGCGTCGAATGCACGACGCTGCGACTCCAGCACACTGGTGTAACTAATGAGACCACGCTGATATTGATCAAAAGCCAGATTTTGAGCGGCCAGTGCATTTTCCTGCGCTTTTAAGAAATGCTGATAGCGTTGATTCAGCGCCTGCTGCTGACCCAGAGAGTTCTCCACCTCTACGAAGGCACCAAATAGCTGGTCAAGGTACTGCTTTTCGCGCTGCTGCAACTCTGCCTGCGCCTGTTTTTCTCGCGCTGCCAGACGACCGCCGGCAAACAGTGGCTGCGTCAGCCCACCCAACAAAGACCAGGCCAACGGCCCACCATCCAACAGCCGGTTGAGCGCATCACCGCGGTCTCCCAGGCTACCGCTGATCAGCAAAGAGGGAAAACGCGCCTTATGCGCGACGGCCAATTGTGCGTCCGCTGCCATCAATTCATACCAGGCAGACTGGATTCCAGGACGCCTTTTCAGCAATGCCGATGGGACACCAGGGGCTACAGACTGCTCAAATACTGGTAATTCGCTTTCCACCTGTAGCACACCGCTCGGATACTCACCCAGCAAAAACTGCAAACGATTCACTGCCTCGCGTGACTGCTGACGTTGCTGCTCTAGTTTAGCGCTCTCCTGCTCCACTTCGTTGCGCGCCAGATAAACATCCAGCGCCTGGGTAATTCCCTGGCGATACCCAAATTCAATGATCTCCAGATTGCTCCCGAGATTGGCCAGCCGCTCTTCAAAAAGCATGACCAGTTGCCTGGACTCCAGCACATCATACCAGGCTCTACTGACATCAGCGGCCAACTGCTGGCGAGCTTGCTCATAGGCCATTTGCTGCGCTTTAAAAGAAAGCAGTGCATTCCGTTTGGCGGCACTGAGCTTGCCCCAAAGATCCAGTTCCCAGTTGAAATCCAGATTGATGCCGACACTGGTTGAATGGCTGCGGGTATCTTCGAGAACAGTGCGTTGCAGGGAGCCATCCAATCCAAGATTAATTGCTGGATACAAAGGCGCGCCAGCGATAATGACCTGCTGCCTCGCAGCTTCCAGCTCATCCGCTTGCCGAGCTAATGAAAAATTATTGAGCAACGCTTGTTGCGTGAACTGCAACAACCTTTGATCACCCTCATTCTCAACCCATCCCGGCACCACGGGTTCGGCCTTCTCAACCGCCTGCCACTGCGCAGGCATATTCGGATCAACCACCTGCAGAGATAATCCAGATTGAGCGCACCCCTGCAACACTAGCGCCAACGCTATCGCTACCAGCCGGTTAGATTTAAATTTCCGAAACTTAATGGATCGCTCCTTGTTGATGTTCAGCCAATACCAATAGGCACCAGTTGCTATCTGTCTTGAGCGGCTATTCTACCCTAATTGAAAACACCCCAAAGTATCTTTACAAAGATTTACACAGCACAATGAAAAGCCGATTGCCCTCAACGCTAGTATCCAGGCTGCTCCAGCTTTGAGTAATCCGACTCCTTTACCGCCTTGAGTTTCTCATGTTCGATAATGGTGGCTTCCAATTCACCTATCTGCTTCTGATAACCCTTAATCTTTTGCAAAAGCGCTGAGCGCCGCTCTTTCTCTGTATCACTATCGATCAGCTCCGCCTCTTTCTCGCGTACTTTTTTCTCTAACTGAGATATCCGTGAGTTGCTGCTGTTGATTTTTGCACGATGCCCATCAATCTCTTTTTTAATCTGATAGTGCTTTTTCCCCAGTTTATACCCCGCTACAAAAGCATCGCGCAAATCATTGGGACAAAAACCTGCGTACGTTGCGCCCCTCTTTCCGCGTGCGAACCCCTCAGCGGGCGTACAGTATTCACGCACCCCCTCCGCATAGCCCTCCTTATATGCTGAATGGTCAGGCGCCACCCCATGATCGGCACAAGCACTGCGATGCTCGCCAATGCGAGATGATGAACGGCCCATGGCACCATCCTCAAACCCAATCGCACGCCAATCAGCCATCTGGCATTCC
>CBDUGR010000211.1:0-4929 GCA_965366515.1 uncultured Gammaproteobacteria bacterium
CATGACCACCACCCAGACCAGCCCCGCGGTGACGCCCTACAGCATCAATTTCGTCGATAAATATAATACAGGGCGCATGTTTTTTAGCTTGTTCAAACATGTCCCTGACTCTTGAGGCACCCACACCAACAAACATCTCAACAAAGTCAGAGCCCGATATGGTAAAAAACGGTACCTTCGCCTCTCCGGCGATCGCTTTGGCCAGCAGCGTTTTACCGGTTCCGGGTGGACCCACCAAGAGCACGCCTCGCGGAATATGTCCGCCTAACCGTTGGAACCTGCCGGGTTCGCGCAGAAATTCGACCAACTCCTGCACATCCTCCTTCGCCTCCTCAACACCCGCCACATCGGCGAAAGTCGTATTGACCTGATCTTCACCCAGCAATCGCGCTTTACTTTTGCCAAAGGCCATCGGACCCTTGCCACCACCTCCGCCACCTTGCATTTGCCGCATAAAAAACATAAAGACCGCAAGGATCACTAATATCGGGAACGCCGCCACTAACAACTGCGCCCAAATGCTCTGCTGCTCAGGCTGCTTGCCTACCACCGTCACCTGGTGTTCTAGCAAATCATCAATTAGCTTGGGGTCCTGTAATGCCGGTCGAATAGTTTCAAAGCGAGTGCCGTCAGTACGTAACCCGGAAATCACATAGCCGTCTATCGTAACCTGAGTTACCTGCTCAGCCTGCACCTGACGCACAAACTCTGAATAGTTCAGAGGCTGGTTACTGGGAGCCACATTGAAATTGTTAAATACCACTAACAGTACTGCGGCAATAACCAGCCATAATATTAAATTTTTTGCCATATCATTCAAGGCAATATCCTCGTTATAAACGCGCTTTCAGCTCAATGCGGTCAGCTTTGTTAAATTTAAATCAGGCCTTAAAGCCTCTTGCTACTATATATTGTTCCCGGGAACGCGATCTCGAAGCATCCGGCTTACGGGGTTGCACCTTGTTAAACTTTGACCGCATTGACGTCAATAATTCATCAAATCCGGTGCCTTGAAATATTTTAGTTAAAAAACAACCACCTGGAACCAATACCTGGGTTGCCATATCCAAAGCCAACTCTACCAAATACATAGATCGTGGCTGATCAACGGCACTTATACCACTCATATTGGGGGCCATATCCGAAATTACAAGGTCTACCCCTTGCCCACCAAGCGCAGCAACAATGTCAGCATAGGCCTTTTCTTCGGTAAAATCGCCCTGAATAAACTGCACATGCTCAATCTCATCCATCGGCAAAATGTCCGATGCGACCACTCTACCTTTCTTACCCACCAGCTGGGCAGCGACTTGACTCCAACCACCTGGAGCAGCACCAAGATCCAGCACCGTCATACCCGTCTTTATCAGGCGATCCTTGTTCTGTATTTCCAGCAACTTATAACTGGCTCGCGATCGATAGCCGTCCTGCTGTGCCTGTTTTACATAGGGATCTTTAAAATGGTCTTCAAGCCATTTGCCGCTGGATTTACTTCTTGCCATATCTTCGCGAACCTCTATCCTGCGACCAAGTGATTGGTTATAATGCGCACCCGAAATTAAAGCAACGAGTGTAAATATTTCATCATGGCGCTAAGCAATGAAAAAATCAAAAAATATCGCACCATCGGTCATAACTTAAAACCGGTTGTCATGATTTCTGAGCAGGGTTTGTCAGAGGGTGTGCGCCTGGAGCTGGAACGTGCACTAAATGATCATGAGCTCATCAAAGTTAAGCTAAATTGCGGTGAGCGCGATGCAAAGAAAGAGCTAACGCTCAAGCTCTGTGAAGACTGCCGCTGCGAACTGGTGCAAGCTATTGGCAACGTCATACTGATTTATCGCGCAACAGCAAAACCAAATCCGCGCTTATCCAATATTCTGCGCGTCAACTAAAAGGGTTTACCCTGACTTTAGCAGGTAAGCCGAAGTTCCGCCCGACGAACCACTATATATGCTGCACCTCAATAATTTCATACTCAACCAAACCATCGGGCACCTGGACCTGCACCAAATCACCTTCCATTTTACCAATTAGCGCCCTCGCAATGGGTGAGGTAATTGATATTTTCAACTCCTTAAGATCGGCCTCATCTTCACCGACGATACGATAAGTAGTTGCCTTACCCGTATTAACATTTTCTATCTCGACAGTAACACCGAAAATGACCTTACCGGTATTATCAATCTGCATAACATCAATTACCTGCGCATTAGAGAGCTTGGATTCAATCTCCTTTATCCGTCCTTCCGCAAATCCCTGCTCCTCTCTAGCCGCATGATACTCTGCATTTTCCTTCAAATCGCCATGTTCCCGAGCTTCCGCGATGGCAGCAATAATGCGCGGCCTGCTGACTGTTTTCAGCTTCTCCAGCTCAGCCCTTAACTTCTGAGAACCCTCTTTTGTCATTGGCACTTTGCTCATGCTCTACTCCCTTCCCCTGACTGTTCACCCAACCTAAGGTGCAAGTCCTGTAATCGGCGCACCTTCTTCTCACTACCGTAGGCCAGCGCCTTACAAAAGGCGTTAGCCGCTGCCATTGTGGTGCTGTAATAAACCTTATGTTGCAGTGCGGATCGCCGAATACTGGCCGAATCAGCAATCGCCTGTTTACCTTCTGTAGTGTTCAATATATAGCTGATTTCATCATTTTTTAGCATATCGACAATATGCGGGCGCCCTTCAACGACTTTATTTACGATCGCCACTTCAATTCCAATATCCGCCAGCACTTTGGCCGTACCACGGGTAGCCACCAGCTCAAACTTGAGGCCAATCAGTTGCCGCGCCACCTCGGCAAGTGCAGCCTTATCGGCATCTCGCACACTTAGGAAAGCACGCCCTGACTTTGGTAAAGTTTCACCGGCTGCTGCCTGTGCTTTAGCAAAGGCCTCAGCAAAGCTGTCACCTACGCCCATAACCTCACCAGTCGACTTCATTTCCGGTCCTAATATTGGGTCGACTCCCTGAAATTTATTAAAGGGAAATACCGCTTCTTTAACACTCACATAGGGCGGAATAATTTCTTTGGTGAAACCCTGCTCCTGTAAGGAAACACCCACCATACATCGCGCTGCAACCTGTGCCAGCGACACGCCAATACACTTGGATACGAACGGCACCGTTCTGGAGGCACGTGGATTAACCTCTATCACATAGATGACATCATCCTGAATAGCCAGCTGCACATTCATCAGACCCACTACACCTATTTCCAAGGCCATCATTTTCACTTGGTCACGAATGGCCTGCAGCGCTTTTTCATTAATATTGTAGGGCGGCAAGGAACAGGCCGAATCACCGGAATGCACCCCGGCCTGCTCGATATGCTGCATAACGGCTCCAATGACTACTTCTGTGCCATCGCTAACCGCATCCACATCAACCTCAATAGCTGCGCTCAAAAAATGATCCAGCAGCACTGGGCTTTCATTTGAAACTGCCACCGCTTCTTTCATGTAGCGCTTGAGTTCTTCGTCCGAATAAACAATCTCCATGGCACGACCACCCAGTACATAGGAGGGGCGAACGACCAGTGGATAGCCGATCTCATTCGCTTTGATCAGTCCTTCCTCCAGGCTACGCACCGTGGCATTGGGTGGCTGGATCAGCTGTAGTTTTTCAATCATTTGCTGGAAGCGCTCCCTGTCTTCAGCGCGATCGATCGCATCCGGTGTGGTGCCTATAATGGGCGCACCTGCCGCTTCAAGCCCACGCGCCAGCTTTAACGGGGTTTGGCCGCCATACTGCACAATCACCCCTTTTGGCTGCTCTTTTTCAATGATTTCCAACACATCTTCCAGAGTAACCGGCTCAAAATATAAGCGATCAGAAGTGTCATAATCAGTTGAAACCGTTTCCGGATTACAGTTCACCATAATGGTTTCATAGCCGTCATCGCGCATAGCCAAGGCTGCATGCACACAGCAGTAATCAAATTCTATACCTTGCCCGATCCGGTTGGGACCACCACCCAACACCATGATTTTGTCGCGCGAAGAAGGATTGGACTCACACTCTTCCTCATAGGTCGAGTACATGTAAGCGGTTGAAGCTGCAAATTCCGCCGCACAGGTATCGACTCTTTTGTATACTGGCCTGACACCGAGCCCCCAGCGCCGCTCGCGCAGCTGATGCTCAGTCACTTCAAGGAGTTGCGCTAGCCGCAAATCGGAGAATCCTTTGCGCTTCAGTTGATACAGGCGATCACGATCTATCTCTGTTAAAGCAACTCCACTCAAAGATTGCTCTTCAAAAACAATATCTTCGACCTGAACCAGGAACCAAGGGTCAATGCCACTTAATTCATAGATCGTTTCGGTATCAAATCCATTTCTATAAGCATCCGCAACAAAGCGCAAGCGATCGGCACCCGGCGTTTGCAGCTCATGTGTAATAGTAGATCGAGGTGAGTCATTATCCGCTTGAAGCACTGGCTCAAACCCACTGATGCCCGTTTCCATGCCACGCAATGCTTTCTGCACTGACTCCTGGAAAGTACGTCCTATAGCCATCACCTCACCGACCGATTTCATCTGCGTCGTCAAGCGAGGATCGGCCTGCGCAAATTTTTCAAAGGTAAAGCGCGGAATCTTAGTGACTACATAGTCAATGCTCGGTTCAAACGAGGCAGGCGTAATTCCACCGGTAATTTCATTTTTTAATTCATCGAGGGTATAACCAACCGCCAGCTTGGCCGCTACTTTGGCAATCGGAAATCCTGTTGCCTTCGACGCCAGCGCAGAAGAACGCGATACCCGAGGGTTCATTTCAATGATGACCAGACGCCCCGTCTCAGGGTGCATGCCGAACTGCACATTGGAACCACCTGTTTCAACGCCAATTTCACGCAATACCGCTATCGAGGCGTTTCGTAGTATCTGATATTCTTTATCAGTTAAAGTTTGTGCCGGGGCAACGGTAATCGAG
>CBDUGR010000212.1:0-4916 GCA_965366515.1 uncultured Gammaproteobacteria bacterium
CCTTTAAAAAGGGGCGAGGGGATAGTGATGGAGCTTTCGCGACAACCTCAGTGGGAGAGGTGCTGCATCCTTAAGATAGGGCCATTCGGGAAGCGACTGTTTTTTACAGAGATCTCGTTTTAGCAGAGAACTCGCCAAACCCTTCCAAAAAACCATTACACCGCATGAGGCGTCAAACCTTTTGCACCAAAATATGAGTTTTCAATGCAGTACGGCCCGCAGCGTGCAGGTAGCAGGTTTGCTCGCCCATTTTTAGCATTTTCAATGTATCTTTCTTCTCCTCTTCGGTGCACAGAAAAACCTTCGTTGCTGTCGATGACGCGGTCGATGGTGCCGGCTCAGCATTCAAAGTCCAGGGTAAATCAAAGCTGGTATGCTGTACGATTTGATAGCTATTTAAACGCTGCTTGGCTACCTGGGCATACCTTCCCAACTGCGTCATAAAACAGAATGACAATCCGGCTGACAAGTACGCCAATCCGGAAGGTGCTCGCCCTGCTCCTCCCCACGCAGCAGAATCATCGCTCAACACCCTGAAAACACTGCCTACTGGTGAAAAGCAGGCGACCTGGATACTCTTCATGCCGTCAGCACGAATTTCGCCCACTCCGCGCACATGCAATTCACGTTTCTGGTTATCGGACAACCCAACATCTGTGCTGCTTTTAACGGTACCCAGCTCCTCGCCGCCCAAATGAGTGACACCCTCCAGCTTATGGAGAATATCCTCTTGCCCAATGGCTGTGATATTTGGTCGAGCTCGATCAAACAGCGCATCCAACTCATCCTGAGACTGAATTTCAATGCCTGTGCCTGTGTTTATACCTGTGTCATCCGCAAACAACACCGGTTCGTCGTTTGTCACCAGGTCAAAAATGCTTGGATGTGCTTCTCGCAAAAAAGCATCAGCCGGTGAGGTGGCAACGGCCAACCAGGCTAATTCTCTTATCACATCTTCGCTCGCCTCAGCCTGAACTTTGAAGGTAGCTTGCACGGGTAAGGCACTACCCTGCATAGTCCCCTTTAGCAGCGAGCCTTCCATCCGATAGCGCGTATCCACCATTACTTCCAGGTCATTTATCACGACTCCCCTTTGCCGTGCATGCTCCCGATATTCAGACAGGTAGGATGCCACCAACCCTGCATTAAAAAAACCCAGGGGAAAGGGTGCCATATCTGTACCGTTAAGCCAGGGCCCTTCATCACAGATGATGCGCCAAAGAGGACCATTGTGGCCATAACGGATAATCGCCTCCTTCTGCATTCCCTGCAACGCTCTTGTCGCGGCGACCAGTCCAAGTCGCCCACTCAGACTGGGTGAAGTTAATGGAAAAGCACTAGTCTGGTCGATTTCAAAAACAAAAGGGTCGTCATTGGTTGTAGGTGAATTCATGAGATCACTCTGTTTAAAACTGTTGAATTCAAGCGTTAGACTTGATGAACCTAAAATCGTATAGAGGTTCGTTTGGCATAGCTTGCGGCTCAAGACACTGATCCTTAGCCAGCAGAGCAATAGCCTCATTTGTCACTTCGAATTCTGTATAGCCGGTCTTGCTGAATTGGCGTTGAATCAAGTGACAGGTTTTATCCAGGTAGGCTTTTTCAATCTGAAAGCAATTTAATAGTACCTGTTTTAGCAACTGCTCGTCTGTATGAATCAGTCTTAGGCTGGCGAGAAAAATATCGGTCATCGCGTGCATCAACTCAGGTTTAGATTCCAGTAGCTCGCTGCTCGCAGCAAGACCCGTGGTCGGTACCCGCATACAATCCCCGAAAAAGAGTATTGGTTTGTATCCCATGCCTTCCAACACCGCGGGAGGCATGGCTGAACTGATTACCGCCCCTGCTACGTTGCCGGATCGCAATAAGCCCAGGCGAGCGGTATCATCGCGTACCGCTTCAATCCTGACCTTGTCCGGCATTACTCCAGCGCTGTTAAGTGCCACTCGCAACAAAGTTGCAGGCGGCGCAAGATCTGGAAAACCCGCGATACTCGCACCCTCTAGCTGCGCTGCAGTAGTTATTTCTTCCCGGCCGTATAACCAGAACAAAGGCCGGTCGGTGCTAACAAAAATTATCTTTAATAAAGCCCCATTAATCCATTCCAACAGCGCCGAGCCACAGGCGACCTGGAGCAGGTTCTCCGGCAACCGATTTGGCAAAATAAAGGTTGTGTCCAGCAATTGGATATCGATATTACGGGTTTGATAAAGCCCCGCCTCTGTGGCAATAAAATGGCACAGCAGCTCGTGTAGATCAAAAGCTTTGAACCCCAGGTATAACTGATTCATTGATTCGGCCCGATTAGTATTCGGCAAATTTCGGTATCACCTGTTCAGCAAAGCTCTTCATATAGGGATACGGGTCAGCCATGCCAAAAGGCATGACAAAGCCATCAACTCCCATCTCCACAATCTCCTTGAAACGCGGTATGGCTTCTTCGGGAGTCCCCGCAATGGCAATAGAGTCAATAATGTCGTCGGTCAATAATGCCTTGTGCCTCGCTTCATTGCTACCATGTTCGGCATAGTCATAGGCTGCTTTAAAGCAATCCAGCTGATCCCAGAGAGCCTCATCAAAATATTCTTTGGGAACAGTCTTAAAGGTCGTACCCGCAGCGACTGAAGCATATCCTTTAACCTCATCGCGCGCCTGTTCACGATTTTCTGAAATGGCGCAGGCGACACGCATGTATAGCTTTAAGTCATTTATATCACGGCCTGCCTGTTCAGCACCCAACCTGATATTATCCAAAGCATACCTGACAAAATCCGGATTAGACCCGACCTGAAACAAAACACCATCTGTCAAGCGCCCACCCAGCTGCAATGATCGCGGGCCTGAACAGGCCATTACAATCGGTATATCCATTTGCGACCAGGCCATCTGTATATCGGTTCCCTGGTAACTTACCGACTGACCTTTGATCAGTGCTCTTATAACCCGTATTTTTTCTTCGAAATCAGCTAATTTTTCTGGCTTCAGGCCCAAATTGTAAACAGCACTTTCACCGACACCAATCCCTAGAATGCCACGACCGCCCGAAAGCTCTTGCAGACTCGCCCAGCTATTTGCCAGCACTGCTGGATGGCGTGTAACGGTTTGCGTCACCCCTGTGGCCAGCTTAATTCGGTCAGTCGTCATTGCCAACGCCGCCAATAGTCCAAAAGCATCACGCATAACTGAGTGTGAATCCGCCACCCAAATACCACCGTAACCCAGCTTTTCAGCAGCCTGACCCATTTGCAGACAATCGAGAATCGGCTTGTTTGGTAATATCGCAGCATCAAACGAAATTGGCATAACTCCTCCTTACCTGGCACAAAGACAGGCAGCAATTTTAGTTGTATTTTACAACTATATTACCGATACATCAAGATTACCGCTGCAAACCACTGTCGAATCGGAATTTGATCGACCCTGAATCTCATAGACCGAATTAACAATAACGAAAGCGCTTGTGCTTCCGGACAAAATACAGGACATAGTTTCTGAGAACCGTTACCATAGGCAATTAAGCGACACTCATAACGCTGGCTATGCTATTTACGGGAACACTATTAGGGTTTTCAGCCAGGCTAAAACATGGGATCGAAGTCATACAGGCTCGCACATAATGGACAATAACAACTCGCAGAAAAGCGGCATTCAAGATTTTATTTCCTTCGATGATTACGATAAAGTTCCCGGGTTTGTTATCAGCCAGGCAGCCTACGCTATCAGCAAAACACTGACCCGGCGGATTAAAGAGGCCGGAATTAATGTCACACCACATGAATTTGCCATTCTCAATCGTTTGACTGAGCATAAAACACTCAATCAAAAAGAGATCGCCCTGCTTACCTATAAAGATCGACCGGCTGTTACACGGATGCTTGAACGCATGATCGCCAAAGGTTTCGTGATCAAGCGTGTCAGCAAAGATGACCGCCGCGCGTATCAGGTTGAGCTGACACAACAGGGACGCGTAATGCGGGACAAAATCGTACCTATTGCGACGGGCGTAATGACGCAGGCGCTCAATGGCTCAGCCCATGAGCAGCTGGAAACCACCATTAAAACGCTGCAGCAGATAACGGACAATCTGGATCTGCAGGGAGGTTAATCCCTCAACGTCTGAGTCAATCTGACTTCTTAGGTAATAGAACACAAGGTTCTGATGTCGTTGTTGTGAAGGAAAATTGACCAATCTCTACTAAAATAGGTAACAACGACGAGATTCGAGCATGACGCTAAAAAACCACTTTCAATTTTTAATTCTGACTATGGTTCTAATGATAAGCTCTGGGGCTAAAGCCGAGCCGATAGATCCAGAGTTACGCCGATTGTTGATTCAAACGATCGAAGGAGCTGACAGTTTCAATGATCGCTTCGATGCCGAGGTATGGCTGGTTGATATGTCCGCCAGGCTTAAACCATTTATTAAAAAAGACAAGGCACGGTTCAAGCTGCTTCGAATGGTTCACCGGGAAGCAAAGCGAGCCCAACTCAAACCGGAATTGGTGCTTTCAGTCATACAGATAGAAAGCCATTTTGATCCCTACGCACTCTCAATATCCGGCGCTCAGGGATTAATGCAGATCATGCCGTTCTGGAAAAGCGAGATTGGCCGAGCAGAAGACAATCTAATGAATCCCTCTACAAACCTGCGATATGGCTGCACCATTCTCAGTTATTATCTGGAAAAAGAGAAAGGCGATTTGACTCGTGCACTGGCTCGCTATAATGGAAGTCTTGGAAAAACCATCTACCCCGAAAAGGTATTAGTTGCTTGGGAAGACCGCTGGTTTACCAATAACTGACCATTCACTATAGCTGATTAAGACTGTAATCATCTTTCTGATCCCACTTTCCACTTTCCTGCTCACATGAATACAAACCAGCGAATTCCACACATATATTTCTTTTTTATAGTA